>CBDAFQ010000161.1:0-7250 GCA_965195275.1 uncultured ANME-1 euryarchaeote
TTTAGAATACTATACTTTAAAGTTGCAGGAACACTTTTTTCGGTAATCAAAGAACCACCTAACTTGACGAAGATTAAATTGTTTTCCATAATATACCATAATATACCATAATATACTATTACTAAAGCTTTTTGCTTACAAGCAAAAAGCTTTATTTCGCACCCCGAATCTTATCAGAAATGGTTCTTATCTCATTTGAGATCTCATTCAAACTCGCTCTTAGCCGTACCAGTTCTCTTGCCATACTCCTCTTCTCCGCATCCTCACTGCGTGCAAATTTAGTCGATAGCGCATTTATCGAACTCGATTTCTCCGTTATCCGCTCTGATGTATCATCCAATTCCGACGAAATCAGGGTTATATCCACACCTTTACCTCCGCCTCTCGAAACATACACATATACAAACACAGAACCCAATATCAAGCCCAAGATAATAGATATGATAACATAGAGTGCAATTGGCGGTGCTTCAATCGTACTAGCGAGTTCACTATAATCCTCTGCCAGTTTAGATGCCCAACCCGGATGCCCACCTTCATATAGCCCCATTATATCCTGTTCCATCTTTGTTGTTCCGCCAACCTTGGCATTTGCAGCCCCTAAACTAGCATTTAGCTTTCGTTCCGCGTCTTGAATGCCTCTGTCCGTAGAATAGAAGACCATGGACGGGCTCAATTTTTGCTGTATTGTCTCTAATGTCGCACCGTCTCGTGACGTTCCAACGGTTAGTTCTACATATACATCATCTTTCCCTATCCCCTCTATGTTGTATTTCTCGAACCCTGGCTCTTTTACTTGTCTTATCGGCTCTGGAACCACACCTGTTAGTATAATCGGTGATGGGAATGGATAAGCATGCGCATTCTTACCCTGCCAAACAATCTGGCTGGCAGTATGAGAGATTTCATCGCCGAACTTCCAATCTCTTGGCTTATCCAGATTCGTCCTCAGCTCTAAGACGTAATTATCTGGAATCGGGACCCCTGTCTTACTCACATATATGTGGAATTCTAGTTCATCGCCTTCAAATTGGTCACTATCTAAAAACTCCGCATATGTTTTCCTTTCTGCTCCGGTCGCTAAATTAGTAACATATGATCTATGCTCATCTAGCTTTAGCACATCAGCCGCAGATGCATTTCCAATGGCTAAAAGAGTTGATAAAAGTAGCATAACCACTAAAATGGAAAATACACACTTCACTCTCATTCTTCTTCCCTCTCTAAGGACAGAGACAAATCAGGCAGCTCTGGCCCCTCATCTTTTCCCGTTACCGCCTCTACTTGTGCTGGTTCCCCCGTGCCTTCTGCTTCTGACGTTTCCGTCACCCGTTTTAGCTCTCTTAAAGTGGCTAAGATCATTGCAAGTGGTTCCCCCATATCTTTCATCCCTCTTACTACTTTCATACTAGTCTCCCGTATCTTTGAAACCTCTGACTCGGCCTTTGTTATATGCCTTATCACACTTGAAGAGGTCTCTTCAGAAGGTATCCCGCTAATGAACTCCATTGCCCGGTCAAGTACCAAATTAATATCCTCGCCGAATCTATTCGACAGGTCATCTATCCTCTCAGTTAATATCTCCATATTTCTTGCTGAATCGTCTATCATTTTCACTATCTTCTCTGCTTTTTCCGTACCAGGCGCTTCGGCACCGTTTAATTTCGCGATCAAAACCTCAAATTCCAGTTTCAACTGTGCAAATCCCTTACCCGCACCCTTGGTCCATAGCCCTACTTTTTCCATGCTTCTACTCGCGTTTTCGAGCCCCTGGACCAATACCGTGAGTCCTGCAATCGAAAAGCTATCCGGTACTTTCAGATTCTTTATGTTCTCTGCTATATCCATGCCGGTCAGCAAATCATCGAACATCTTCAAGCTTTGTGCCAGCACAATGGGGACGTTATTCCATAAAGCTCCGGACTCTATAATCTCGTAATTCTTCCAGTATTCTGTTACGGTATCCCTGTTCTTCTCATCTGCACCCGGTGAATAGGGTATTCCCGTGATCTCAGAGAACGGTTTCGGCGTACCGTAGAAGAGCGAGTGGTGCCGCTGTAGTTTGGTGAAGTCACTTTCATTATACGCTCTTTCAATCCATTCTAATTCACGAAGTCTTGGTGGAAGTCCGGGCCCCGGTGCCCAGGGCTGAAGCCCGATCATGAGCGTATAGATACCAAAGCTGTGTGCTCGTGCTGGTGCATCCAGTTTCAGAACGTCCGCATCTTTTGCAAATCGCTCGGTCACCATGCTCTTAAAAGCTCCGCCTCCCAGCCGCGCATCATCGAAATTGTCACCTCTTGAACTTAACACAGTGATGAGATGTCCAAACTTCTCCTCCTCATTCACTACATTCCCTTCCGCATCCAATGACAGGAACCCGTAATCATGAAGTATGTCTATATATTTTGATGCCATGACGTTATCTATCGAATGCCGATAGTTTACCAGTGGATTGAATATGATGTCGCCATCATTAATCGGCGAATGCGTCCACCGGAAATACTCGTCTTCTCGGTCTAGCTTTCTCATAATTGCTAAGAACGAAAGATTCTTTAAATCCTCTCTGTCCTTCTTTAAGCTCGTTATCTCCTCTTCTGCTAACGCTATTGGATGGTAGGTCCTAGTATTCAAAGGCGTGGTAAGCTCTCGGAGGAGCTTGTTCTTAAGCGCTCCAAGCCGCTCTAAATTCCGTTCCGATGCTATCTTCCGCTCTTCGGTATCGCTTACTCTTATATCGAGATCGAAGACCTCTTCTTTTAATTCCGCTGCTTTCCTCTTCGCTTTATCAAGTTTTGATTTTGCGTCGCGGATTTCCGCTTTGTTTACATGATGGAACAGTCCGGTCTTGGTTTCATAAGCATCAATTTCTCGCCGAGTTTCCTTTATCCTACCCTCGAACCGCTCCAATTCCGACCTACCGGATTCTGTCTTACCCCTTATGTCAGATAGTCGTGCCTCAATCTCAACCAATTTCTGCCGGACCCTTGGTATCTCATCCTCAATATCATAAAATAAGAACAACCTCTCGGTTGGGAATACACACTCGTAGTAGCCCAAGGTATCAAACCGATCTTCATAACCCCTTGCTCTATTCTGGAGATCATTTAGGTCAAGCCACTTACCCTTTGTCTCAACCGCACCACCGGGCATAAAACCAAGATCAAGAAGGAACCGTGTTATCGCCCTTTCTAATTCCTCATCCCTGTTCTGCCCCTGAAGGTCTCTACCCAAAAGGAAGAACAATTTGAATGGATTAGAATAATTCTTGTCGTCTATTATGAGGTCCTCGGTATGGGACATAAGGGCATGAAGTTCTTTCAGCGTACCGAGTGCATTACCTGTCGGAAGCACCGATTCCTTGCTCGATGGTAGTATGCCGATCCCAAACATCACAGGATCAGCGCCAAACTGCTTCGAGATCCAATCGCGTATGTCTATTGCAATGTCTAAAAGCATACTTGATCCGGTCCCACCACCGAATGCACAGACCATAAGTATTAAAAAGTCCCGCCCGCCTGTTCTATTCCTCAATTCAGCAGCCGCTGCGCCTATCGCACTGAATATCCGTTCTCTATGCACGTTATACATCGCTCTGCCATAAATACGATGTTGGCCACAGCCAGCACCAGCAGCGGTCAAATAAGGGTCGGGCAGCCACCTATTAGTATTCTTCATTAGTATCTTATCCGGCCGGTTGAGTATTATCTTCTTCCGCTCTTCTATTTCGCTGCATGCGTTTGCAGATGCCGGGTCCGTATCAATAATTAAAAACTCCTCATTCTTTGGCGCTTTACCTGTTTTGTGCTTGAGTGTTCTCAATATATTATTCACGATGCTGCTTCCCTGCCCACCAATTCCAATGGCAATCCTATTTACTGTGTCTTCTCCCGTCCCCATCTATCCAATATCATACCTCCTTCTCTCGCGATTCGTAATCGTCCACTTTTGATTTGATTTCGCCCATCTCGTCATCGAAATGCTCTAGTTCCATCCCGCCACCACTTACATCGCTTTCTATCCCGGAGACCGCACTATCAATGCTCTTCTCGGTAGAAACAAGCCGTCTTGCTTCACTTTCGCCCTTAAACCATACCGCAACGCCAAATAAGCCCAATATGAGGCTTACCGCTATCACAACACATATCACAATAAAGGGGGCGGGATCAGCTAAAGGAATCAGATCCTGCTTCACATTCAACACTAAGGCGATAACAGCTAAAATCACTCCGATAACCGGCAAAAGAAGAAGCATTTTGTCCACTTTTAATAAAAGCAACATCACCACTACTTCTACAACCAGTAATATGGTAACAATCAATATTCCTATACTCGTGGGGTCCATATCTGATACCTCGCTTTAAACATTTAGTTCTATTAGTTATTTATCTAAGTTATTGAGTATTTAAATACGTTATGGTCTTGTATCTTCACAATTTATCAATTTGTACCTCGCATTTCGCAATTAACAATCCCTCAACGGGCATTCAAAATCATCCATTCTCGCCTTACAGCCACCACATACCTTCGCATATTCACAGCCATTACATTCGCCCTTTGAAAACTCAATCTTTTCTAGAGCCCTCCAAATCATGTCAATTCTGTCTTCCCTTACATTTCCTACATTGACCGGAAGGAACGGGCATGCCCACACATCCCCATTAGGCTTGACATACATCATACCCTTACCAGCCAAACAACCACCGAAGAACCAACCAAAGAAATTTATTATCCGTTTGCTGTGAATTCCCCGACTTTGAAGCACGTAAGCCCAGTATTCCGGTGCTGCAACAGGTATCAATATCGCTCGTACTTCACGCTGTTTCACGAGAATCAAGTCCAGAAGCGCTTTGAACTCAGTTTTACTGAGTGCATACTCTCTAATCTCCTCACCCCTGCCAAAAGGGACGAAATTATAGATGAAATAGGAATATACACCTATTCTATTTCCATAATCTATGATTCGTTCGATTTCATTGAAATTCCGCCTGGTTGCAACTATATTTAGATGTAGATATAGATTTTCCGATACGCAATTCTCTATCCCTTCAATCACGGCATCGAACGCACCTTTGACACCTCTTATGGAATCATGTATCTCCGGATTCATCCCGTCCAACCCTATTACCACCCCAACGTCATATTCACGCAGCAATTTCGCTACTTCTTTCGTTATCAGTGTTCCATTCGTCGCTATGAAGACGCTGAGCCCAATTGATTTTGCATATGCGATTAAATCAAAAAGGTCTTCGCGTAGCAAAGGCTCGCCTCCCGTGAATACAAATGACCGGATGTCTAACGCTGCTATCTGATCTATCAATGCCCGCCCTTCTTCTTCTGTTAGTTCATCATAAGATGCATCTCCACCGAACGCATGACAATGGATGCAGTCCAGGTTACACCTGCCGGTCATTTCCCATACCACATGTGGACTCAGACCGAAGCAAGAAATCCGTTTCGCGCCTGCACCTGCATGGATTAGGTTCTTTAACTGGCTCGTCCAAAGAAGAAACGCCTTTTTATTCCAGCCTGAGAGCATAGCATATAGCACAATCGCTACTGCTTGCTTCAATAGCAGGTGTGGCGGGTTGTAGAAGCTTTTTACTCGCTTATTTATTCCTTTGCGTCTGTTTTCCATCACAGAAAAAAGCACCTCTATTACGATTTTATTTTGAATAAATTAGTAATAATCTTCTTTGCTGTATCGTAGCCGCCATCAAGATAAATCGCACCAATCACCGCTTCAAACGTCTCGGCGAGAACATAAGGCTCTTCATTTGCTCTTTGTTTCTTCTCTCCCACACCCAGCATAATAGATTCTCCAATTCCAAGCTCACAACCGATTTTTGCAAGTGATTCCTCTCTCTCAAGTTCTATTTTCTTTCTTGTTATCTCATCTCGCGTCTTGCAACCCGACTGTATCACTAAATCAACTAATACCGCTTTTAGGATTGCATCACCAAGCGTCCGGAATATCTCCTGGTCTTCACAAGCATGGTTTCGTTGCCTTTGCTCTAGTGCATATGCTTTACGTGTCAATGCACGATTTAAGATAGTCTTGTCCACGAATGAATATCTGATATTCTCTTCGATTGTCATACTGCATTCATTGTTTTTGACTTTATTCTGTTTCTGTGATTCTTCCTTTTGTCTATCACACATCTTTGCCGCAATGGTAGCTGCTCCAACTCCATTGTCGATATTCACTACGGCTAATCCCGGCGAGCAGCTCTGGAGCATGGAAAGAAGTGCCGCAATTCCTTTACCTCCAAGCCCATAGCCCACGGACGTAGGGACGCCAATCACGGGCACATTCACCAAGCTTGCTACTACGGAAGGCAATGCCCCTTCCATACCTGCCACCACGATTATCGCTACCACCTCTTCATTTACAATCGCCTCAAGAGGTGAGGCCAGCCTGTGTATGCCCGCGATACCGACATCGTAGGTCCTTATCACCTGACAACCACACACTTCGGCAACAACTCTCGCTTCCTCAGCAACAGGTATATCGGCAGTTCCAGCCGCGATTAACCCTATTTTTACGCGCCTTTCAAACTCGTATCCTCGCTTCTTTACTACTATCGTACTCGAAATTGCATTATAGTCAACATCAAGATCCGTTGTTTCTTCCGCCACACGCTTCTTTATCATCTCGGCCTCGCGCACCCGGCTAATCAACGCAAAGCCCTTTTCTGATGCAACTGCAATTGCTATATCCGCCACTTCATTATTGCTTTTACCCTCGGCAAAGATTATCTCGGGTATGCCCGTCCTATACGACCTGTTTATATCTATCCGTGCAAAATCCTTTATCTTCCTTATACTCTCTAACTTCAGTTCCTTACTCGCTTCCTCTATACCTATTTCCCCGCGGCCGAATCGTCTCAGTATCTCTTCCATAGCATAGAATACCCAATTTTCTTTTGTTTGTTATACTTACAATCTAAGGAAATTGATTAACAAGAATGCGTAATATCAGATCCAACTAAAATTAATTAGTGACACTGATTAACACAACACTTTAATTTTCTTTTTTACAAAAAGAAAATTTGCCTGTGCTAACTAAAAGAAAAACACAAATATTCTTTTGGTAAAGCTTTTCTTTCTGCGAAGCGTTTTGATCAAACTTTCTTAAAGTTTGATAGAAAAGGTTTGTGTAAATCTGCGTCTTAATTAATTAAATACAATGAAAATAGAGGAACTTGGCGAAATAGGAATAATAGAAAGAATAGTGAAAAAGTTTCGTG
>CBDAFQ010000162.1:0-16707 GCA_965195275.1 uncultured ANME-1 euryarchaeote
AAATGTAGAGGATGTACTCCTGAAGAGCCGGATGAGGGAAAACCTCAAGTCCGGTTCTGTGAGGGGGCTCATAGCAGCTTCCGGGAGGAGGTGACTATGAGCTCTACTCGACAAGAACATTTGTGTTTTTCTTTTAGCACATGCTAAATTTTCTTTTTGTAAAAAAGAAAATTAAAGTGTTGTGTTAATATGTGTCAATAATTAATTTAATTTAATTTTATTTTTAATAACGCACTATAAACCAGAGAAGATGATAATCCTATCAGGCGGCACGGGAACACCAAAACTGTTAGTGGGACTGAAACGAGTATTTTTGGAAGAAGAGCTGAAAGTAATAGTGAACACTGCGGAAGACGTTTGGGTCTCAGGTAATTTAATCTGTCCGGATGTAGATTCGGTAATTTACGCATTATCAGGTCAGATAGACGAAGAAAAATGGTGGGGCATTAAGGATGAGAGCTTTTATACACATACCGCATTGAAAAGGTTGAATTACGAGGAGCCGATGACAATTGGTGATAAAGATAGAGCAACGCATATAATCAGATCCGAGCAGCTAAGGCAGGGGAAAAGTCTGACCGACGCTACTTCTTCGCTTGTAAGACACTTTGGCATCACGGCCAGGATATTGCCGATGACAGATGAACCCGCAGCCATAAGCACGAAGATTATTACGCCCGAGGGCGAATTACATTTTCAGGAGTTCTGGGTATCGAAAATGGGCGAGCCAGAAGTATCAGACGTTTATTTCGATGGGATAGAGAAAGCGAAACCTTCTGAAGACGTTATAACTGCGTTGATGTCAGAAGATGTAGTGGTAATAGGACCGAGTAATCCGATAACAAGCATAGGGCCTATTTTGTGCCTGAAAGGTATAAGGGAGATACTGAAGCGGAAAAGGGTGGTGGCGATTTCACCTATTGTGGGAACTGCGCCGATAAGCGGTCCCGCGGGAAAATTCATGCACGCAAAAGGGTTTGAAGTTTCGCCTTATGGCGTATACAAGTGCTACGCTGATTTCTTAGATCTGCTTGTCATAGATGCAAGTGACGAAAGCCCCAAAGAAGTCGAGGTGCGGAAAACAGAAATTATAATAAAAAATGCGGCTGATAGTGAAGTGTTAGCGAAGGTACTCCGAGATATTATAGACAATTAAAATACAAAAGTAATATAGAATTAATCAGTACGATTGGAAGTTAAGGGGCTATAAAAGATGATACCGGAGCAGATAACAGTTAAGATCCCACAAGATAGAATAGGTGTGCTAATAGGGCATAAAGGCGTTGTAAAATGGGATATAGAAAAGAGATCAGAGTGTAAGATAACAGTGGATAGTAATGAAGGGGCGGCATATATAGAAGGAGCAGAAGACGGAGACCCCTTGAATGCACTTCGAGTTGCAGAAATGATAAAAGCAATTGGTAGGGGCTTTTCACCGGAGATTGCCGTTTCTCTGCTTGATGACCCTTTACTCCTCTTTGAGGTTATTCCCCTCTCTCATCTCACACAAAAGACGTTAAAACGGGTAAAAGGGCGTATAATAGGCAAAAATGGACGAACAAGGAGGGCAATAGAGGACCTCGCAGGCGTTGAAATCACTATCTACGGGAAGACTATAAGCGTAATCGGACATTACCACCGGATAAAAGCTGCACATGATGCCATAGAGATGCTAATAAATGGCGCACCCCACAGCTCGGTTTACGCCTTCTTAGAGCGGAGAAGGCGAGCTGAGACAGAAGGAAGGAAATGGTATATCGAGTAGAGTGAATTAATCATGGTAGAACGCGGATATGAGGAAGCGGGGAAAAGAATGGTTGAACATCTCAGGCGACAGGGCGTCAGTGAAGTGGTATTAGAAGCATTGATGCGCGTCAAGAGGCACCTTTTTGTACCGCCGAATCTTAGTGACCAGGCATACAACGATTATCCGCTACCTATCGGAGAAGGTCAAACAATAAGTGCCCCGCATATGGTCGCGATGATGTGCGATTATCTGGACTTGAGAAAAGGCGATAAAGTGCTTGAAGTTGGCGCTGGCTCGGGATACCACGCCGCAGTCATTGCAGAGCTAATAGGTGAAGAGGGGCATGTATATACCATAGAAAGGATAGAGTGGCTGGTTGATTTTTCGATGACTAACTTAAAACGTGCAGGATATAAGAACGCGACCGTGAGTCTCGGTGATGGGACACTTGGACTGCCGGAACATGCGCCCTACGACAAAATAGATGTGACATGTGCTGCTCCAGATGTGCCACCGCCGTTACTTGAACAGTTGAAAACCAATGGCGAAATGGTTATACCCATTGGACGATACATGCAAGAGTTGTATCTAGTAAAGAAGAGAAATGGGGTAGAGAAGGAGAAAAAATGCGATGTCGCTTTCGTGCCTCTAAGAGGGCGATATGGCTTCCGCTGAAGATCATAAATAAGCGCAAAGGGCACTGTCGAATTTTCGAGTGAAATCACTATACCCTTAAGTTTTACCGCAGAGTGCGCAGAGAACGCAGAGGCATCAGAAAATCAAAGCGTGGATTGGAACGCTCTTAAACTCTGCGCCCTCTGCGATCTCCGCGTTGATAAATCACTGGTTTTTTAAGACAGTGCCAGCGCAAAGTATTTTTAAAACAAAAAAATAATTGATGATTTATAAGAGATATGGCAGAATATATGCTCTCGCCGGCTAGTGGGAAGATACTAAGGATAGACGAAGGAAGTAGAACTATCACTATATTTATGCATCTCCATAATGTGCACATCACCGCAGCACCACTAGATGGCGTGGTTAAAAAGACAACGCCAGTGAAAGGTACTTTCAAGCCCGCTTTTCTACGCAGCAGTGATTTCAACATGAGGAATACAATAGAAGAGGCGACAAGATATGGTGATATAAAAATAGTGCAAATAGCCGGATTCTTTACGCGTAAAATAAAATGCGAGGTTACGGGCGGGCAGGAAATACACAAGGGCGAAAGAATAGGTAAGATATGTTTTGGCTCACGAGTGGATGTGAGCATACCTGAAAGTTTCGAGATATTGGTGAAAATAGGCGATAAAGTGAAGTGCAGGAAGACTGCGATAGCGGCAAATAACGAATAAATGACGTTTGTCTACTCCGTCACCGAGTGCTGCCACCATTCCATAATGTACTCTGGCAGCCTAAGTCCTCGAAGATTAAGTCTTTTCACTAAATGCAGTGGTAGTGGACTGAGTGCAAATGTCGCACGCTCGTAGAACGTCGTGGGTGTTGATTCTATTATAAAACTATCTGACTCTCTCGATAAGGTGGATTCATTGCCTACAATAGCATAAGCATAACCTCCCGATTCCTTTTGATCTTTACACCAACCTATAAGGGGCTCTGTCTCACCAGAGTACGAGATCATAAATAAAATATCCCCTGCTCGTGGTCTTGGCGCGAAAGGTCCAGATAAATAAGCTTCATCGCCAATGGCTCTTTTAACATGCTGCAGTCTTATCGCGGTCATCTTCGCAACATTCCTCGCAGGTCCCAGCCCACCCATAGTTATTCGACTTCTCGTCTCCAGCTTGTCAATAATATTTTTGTAATTATCAGACTTGACAAATTTAGTTACTATTTTGCTTAATATCTTTGATTCCGCATCCATCTTTTCAAATACGGCCGTATAATCCTTCTTCTCGTTTAGCGCCTCCTTTGTCTTCTGAAATAGCAACAAAGAGCCCAATTCATAAACATCGTTCATTATCCCATGTTTGAGATATCCATTAGTGGATTTAGGGCTCCTATCGCGCCCTTTCAGCTCGACCACGTTACCATATTCTTTCTCGCCTATCATCCCTATCGAAGATTTCTTGTTCGAAACAACTGCATCAATGGTAAAAGTATCACTTTTCTCTCGCTCGATATAATCAGAAAGTTGTTTAACCATTATCTTTGGAGTTGAGGTCTCACCACTTCCGGAATTAACAAGTAGTGCTATCCTATCATACTTCTCCTCCAACATCGGCGCCGCATCCACTAGGTCTCTACCTGGAAAGTCAATGTCAATCATTGTCCTTACCCATTTGTCCAGTTGTCCCATACCAATGTACATTGCACTTTGCGATCTTCCTTCCCCTATTAGAATGATACAATCAGCGGCCTCAAGATCGTCGTAAAATGGCTTAAACTGACTAAGCTCAATGTTATGAATGTTCTTCATTACGCCATTAATATACCCGATCCCTCCGCTGATTTTGTTTGATGTCATGAATCAAAAGAATAAAATCAATACCACTCTTTATTACTTTCGGTTTTTCTCAATATGCTCGCGCCACATAGACTCTACGCGCCTTCCTCGAACAAATTATGCATTTGCCATCCCCTTCATTTTCGTTTATTGCCACGCCCAATACAGTTACGCCAATACGTTGCTCTAAATCAGCACCACATCTTTCGTCTTCACAGAGAAATAGAGAAACGATGTTATGTTCTGCAGTTCGTCTCAGTTCTTCCATCCCCTCTTTATCTTCGACTGCGCATTTGCTTATATGGATATTAGCGAAGAATGTTTCCTTTGCAAGCTCGTGAATAAGCTCCTGGAGCTCTTTTACTGCTCTATTTACTTCGGGTACGACATCGCAGAGAGGAACTTGCATCCGCTGGAAGTCAGTCCTTCTTACAAATACACAACTGTTGCTGCTCAGATCCCGAGGTCCTATCTCTATCCTCAAAGGTACTCCCTTCATCTCCCATCGGTAGTACTTCGCGCCAGGTCTTTCATCTGAGTCATCCAAAAAAGCTCTTATTCCCGCTTCTTTCAAGCCTTCATAGACCTCACTGCAAGCTTTTTCCACCGCTTCGCTTTTTCCCTTGCTTGAAAATACAATAGGTACGATAACAACCTGTATGGGTGCGACCTCAGGAGGCAGCACCAGGCCATGATCGTCACCATGAAGGGCTATTACAGCGGCGATACATCTTTCCGAAATGCCATAACACGTCTGATTTACGAACTTTAAAGCGCCGTCATCATCTTCATATTTTATATCAAAAGTTCTTGCAAAGCTCTCGCCAAGCAAATGGCAAGTAGCGATTTGCATCGTCTTACCATCGGGCATAAGCGTATCAAAGGCAATAGAATACTCAGATCCCGGGAATTTGTCCCAGTTTGGTCTCCTTGTAATTATGTATGGGACAGCAAGCAGGTCAAAGAACTCTTGATATGTGGCAATAGCGGTTTTTATTTGCTTCTCGGCATCTGCTCGGCTTGCATGTGCAGTATGCGCCTCTTTAAAAGAAGTTATCTCACGCAGTCGAATGAGGGGTCTCGTATGCTTTGTTTCATACCGAAAAGCGTTCACTACCTGATATATACGTATAGGTAAATCGCGATGCGATCTTATCCAGACCTTAAACACGGGATATATCGCGGTCTCTGAAGTGGGCCGGAGAGCAAGGGGGATATCCAAGTCAGTGCTTCCACCTTTTGTCACCCAAAAGACCTCATCTTCAAACCCTTTTATGTGCTCCTTCTCCTTCATCAATTCATCTTTTGGTATCAAGAGCGGGAACAGCACTTCTTCATGTTCTCTATCCATTAGAGCTTTCAATATAGAATAAGTAAGATTTCTCAGTTTGTATCCGTAAGGATACCACGTATACACGCCCTTCACCGGATACCGGACGTCTAATATCTCCGCACGCTTCAGTATCTCATTATACCATTCACTAAAGTTATCCGCCTTTTGTAATAAGGTCTTATTCTCTGTTTTGGATTGCATCGTTTAGAAAGCCGCTGGTGGGATTTGAACCCACGACCTGCTGATTACGAATCAGCCGCTCTACCCCTAAGCCACAGCGGCATTTAGAAATAACCCTATAAGATTATTAAAGTTTTCATAAAAATGGGCGGGGCAAGTAAGAGCTATAGGCGGCGGGTAAGTGCCGTAAGCACTCAGTAATGGCACTGCTACATTTAAATAGGCTTAAAGACATTATAGTTATCACGTGATCAATATGAAAAAAGAAGAGCTAGTGCATCTGCACATGTTGTTGGCTCAATTGAAGAAATATTGTGAGGATGGCGAGTTAGGCTGGGATTTTGAGAAGTACAATGGGCTAGGTATTACTCCGTTCCAGGTGCACCGGAGCAAAGAAGAGCACAAGCAGGCCATTTTTGTTCTCGGGACTGAGCTTGCCTCGATGACCGCGAAGAACCATTTTTCGATGGATAGATAGGCAAATTCAGCAAGGTAGAAGATGCCAGACAAACGCGGCCTTTTTTCTTGACAATGTATAGTTAATTTTGTACCGATTTGATAGCAAAAATCTACATTGGCGATACACCTTGTGTTAAGATCGGTAGAGTGGATGTTACCCCAAAAACGCTTGAAAAGCTGCTATTATCTCCTTCCCTTCGATGAAAATGATGTCCCGTTCTGATGCGAAAGCTTTCGCATTCGTTTTATGAAGTGCACCACCTGTCTCGTTGTCTAGCATCTCGCATATCACCATTGCCGGAGAAATACCTGCAAGCAACGCTAATGCCACGGAAAGTTCCGTCTGACCTCTTCTTTCGTCTAGCAATCTATCAGCAGCCCGTAATATAGAAACATGTCCCGGAGTTCTAAATTCCGTGTGAAAAGTGTATGTATCGTCATCGCCATTTAATACTTTATCCACCGCTTCGCCTATCTTCCTTAGCGTCAATGCCCTGTCTCTATCAGTTATACCCGTAAATGTATCACGATGATTTACCCATAGCGAGAAAGAAGACCGTTTATCATAAGAAAGGTCACCCTCTCCTTCCACTAATCTTCTTAGAAAAGCGAAGTTATCATTCACGTTTATCAAAATATCGCTCACGAGTGGAAGACCCAACTTCTCTGCTGCAATAGGATGAATAGCAATGCAGATAAGACCACCGGCCATATTTCTAAAATACGCGACTTCGTTTGGAGTCACAGAAGAGGCAGGTATTACAAAGTCAGTCTCGCCCTCTCTATCTTCTGCATCGTATATCAATACAAGTTTACCCTGTTTCACCTGCTCTATGCCCCTTTTTACCGACTCCGGGATATTTATGCCACCCATATTCAGACCACCACCCTTGTTCTTAGCTCATCTCCGTCCTTCAGATTAAGTTCGCCACGCAGATAAATCGGCGAAATTATCTCCAGAATATCCTCGGGATAATGTGTGCGGTCTGGAATAATAACAGCACTTTTAACTCCTTCTGCTCTGTCATCTAAGATCTTACACGGGAAACATTTGGCACCGCCAAAGGTCCTATTTTCTGATTCAAAACTGACTATCTCTACACCTATCCGCCCTTCCAGTTTCTTCCTTGCCACGATACAGAGCAAGTCAAGGCAGAGATTCAAAGTGCCTGGGAAGGGTGCAAAACCCAATTTGGATTCAAATTGCTTTTTGTAGCCATTAACTGTCGTATAATATCGCCCTTCTCCAAGTCCTGAGATCAACCGTCCACCGATCTCCACCTCGATTTGCGGCGTGGAAAAAAATAGCTCCTGGTATTCATAACATTCGCTCTTTAATAGCTCTACGCCATGTCTTGTTAATATTATCCATTGGCCATCCGCGGTTATTCTTCTATGCACGAGCCCCTCTCTTTCAAGCTCTTGGAGTCGCCTTGCTGCGGTTTGCAAGCTTGATTTAATAGCTTCTGCAAAATTACCTGAGGATAATTTAATAGGTTGCTCTATGGCACCTAACAAAGCAAGTTTTCTTAATGAGAGTATTATATCTCCACTCATCTTTCTTTCGCCCCTATCAATTTTGAGATGTACCTCATAAATAGGGGAAGGAATATATAAAGGTTTGTGGTTCACGACCTTTTTAAATACATGCCGGCAAATAACCCGAAGAATAGCCCGGATAAATGTGCTGTGTGCGCAATCGCATCTCCTGATCCGATACTAAGGAAATCATAAACGGCGAAGAAGATAACTACAATCCATATATCTAGCGGAATAGGGAAAGGGAAGATATATACCTTCATCTTCGGCATCAATACCGCAAGCGTTGCCATTATTCCACATATTGCACCGCTTGCACCCACTACGGGAATCAAGGGATTTGCGGTTGTCAAACTCCAGCCGATACCCGCAAAAATTCCGGATAGGAAGAAGATAAGCAGAAATTTCACACTCCCTATCTTCCTCTCTAATGTGGGTGCGAAGAAGAAGAATACGAGCATGTTGATAAGGAAATGCATGAGGCTCCCGTGAAGGAAGATATGGGTCACCAATGTCCAGGGTCTTTCCCGTAAAAAAGCTGGAACGAGCATCAAGTGCTCGGTATAGCCGGGGATTAATAATTGTAAAACATAAGAGACGGATATGAGAACTAAAAGCAAGTACGAACAGTTACCGGATAAGATGCCGAGGGGATTTGTAACATCCTTTTTTCCCCCGCTTCTATGGTCTGCTTCGACTTCAATTGCTGGTGTCACCTTTTCTTCTCTTTTATAATCATCAAGTCCAACGCACCAGTGCATGTCAGGAGAGAGATGATCCTTGCAGAGGGTATCGCCACAGTACTTGCACCTATACGATGCGGGTTTGCCACAGACCGTACATCTGTGCTTTGTTCGTAGCATATATCTGAAATGGTAGGTCACACATTTAAAGTTGGGCGGGTATTACTAAATGATTTTCGCACCGGAATTGGATAATTTGCTTTCTTTTACTTCTCCAAACGAACTCAATGCTTCACTATCGCCAATAACAAATACCGTGTCACCTAACATCGCCACACTGGCTACCTTGCCCTCTGCCGCCACAGCCTCTATCGCATCCCGACATTTATCACTTATTATCTCGATTTGCCGGGAGAAATTCCTTGATACGAGCATGAAATGTTCTAATGTGGGCTTTCGCATCAGCTCTTTCAGCGCTTCCCGGCCAAATTCGTTTATTCTTCTTTTTATTTCCGCATTTCCTTCTTCTAATATCGTCTTTGTCAGTTTTTTACCAAGCACAACATAACTTATTTTCTCTTCCCTTAGCGGTATTCCATCAATCACACCTATCCCCGGGGGACCGGGCTTCTTCCTTATTACTATACCTCCATAGGCTTCTGCAATTACATCCCCTAAGCCCGTGTTGTTTTTCACTTCGGCACGGTGTGCTATTTGCACTACTTCGTTCAGCGTCATGTTAAGCGATAACAGTTCGTTTAAGGCGATGGCTGTGCTGAGAGCACCAGCGCCACTTGCGCCGAATCCACATCCGATAGGCACTTCAAAGTCCGTAGATACTGTAATCTTTGACTCACCCGCCAAATTATCGAGAACATATTTGGTGGTATTCGCATCTTCTTCTACACCGTTTATCTCTATCTTTATCTGGTTAGTGAGTGAAACTTCCGTTACGCAACCTGAGTCTAATACAAGGCCACAGCCAACAGAGCCTTTATACAATGGATTTTTATTATCACAGATCTCAAAGAAGCCGGAGATATGTGAAGGAGAATATGCCTTTACAAAACCTTTCTTAAATGCGTTATTAAAAGATCCGCGATTTTTCATTTCGTACATCTTCTATGATCTTACAAGAAAAATAAAGCTTTACCAAAGAAACAATATAGTTTATATAAGAATAGAATAAAATGGCGGAGAGAATTTGTAGGGGTGAGAAGAGATGCAACTCCGAGGTGCTAGAAACGGTGATAGAAATAGCAGTGGGAATAGTACGGCAGAGTGCAGGCCAGAGGGGGAGGATAGGCGCACTATTTGTGGTTGGAGATGAAGAAAAAGTATTAAAGAAATCAAGGCCCTTAATTTTAGACCCACTTGCTAATTACCCAAAGGTATTAAAGGACATAAGGGAGGCAAACGTCCAGGGAACAATAAAAGAACTAGCGAAACTGGACGGCGCATTTGTCATCAGCAACGATGGTTATGTTCTTTCCGCGGCAAGGCATATAGAATCTCGGAATATCGACCTCCCAATGGGTTTTGGAAGCAGGCACATGGCTGCCGCCTCCATCTCAAAAGAAACCGATGCCGTTGCAGTAGTGGTCTCAGAGAGAGACAGCGTGGTGAGAGTTTTTGATTATGGTGAGTTGGTTGGTGAGATAATAACGGGGATATGGGATCTGGAGAAGATAAAGCCGCATATAAAAGGGAAATATGAGAAGATAGTGAATAAGGATTTGAATTTGACGATGATTGTGAAAGCGAATTAAAGCATTTGTATTTACGGCCTAGATCACGAAGATCGCGGGGATGAGATCAACATTTATCTTATTTTGACAATGTCAAATTATTATCAATTTTTAAAAAAAGTATCTCTGCAGCATTGCGATATAATGATTATCAATCTGAAAATATTCCCCTTTTTCTCTCGATACGAAGCCAGATACTGAAAAGAATCTTAGCATCCCTAAGAGGACATCCAAAATAGCCACTCACCGTGCAAAGAATCTAAGAACAAGCAATGTATGGCGAAATTCTGTAGATAGCCCAAACTACCCAACCCCGGACGAATTCATCATAAACTTTCGTTGATTCGCTTACTTCAGGTTGTTGCAGTCGACTCAAGAGCTTCGATGTCTGCCCTTCATTCTACTTTTACGCGATCGCGTTCGATTGACTAAATGTTTAGCTACCTGTGCTGTAGCCTCAGCAAGCGTTAGCTGTGGTAGCGGCATGATGGCACGCAACAGAGCTCGTACGTTCGATGTGGACAACGCTGGTAGTACGTCCACCTCGAACTGTTGCAACAGAGCTGGATCGCGAGCGTACTGTTCCGCCCACTCGATTTTTGTCTGCGTAACGAACCAGAGGGCAAGAATAGTCAGTGCCAGATGGTGCATCCACGCTAGATACTTCTGTGCTTCCAGTTCGTCCCATCCCAGTTCTGATTTTGCATCCTGATTGGCACGTTCCACGAAGTATCGCTGACATTTTAGCCATGCAAGGCGTTTGAAGGGTGTGTTAGGAGAGGCATTGCTCATCGAATACGTACATTTTCCACCGCCTTCATGTCGCATCACCAGCCATTCCTGAACAGGTTCGTTGTCGTGGATGGTCCAGACACGCCGTGCCGCAAACTCATCGTTCAACTCACCTCGTTCTGTATCGCGCACCCGAACGCGGCGCCAGTTCGTGTCTTCCAAGCGGGCAACGTCAGATACCTTTAGAGACTTATCCGCCGATAATACACGAGACCGGGATGATTTGCGACCACGTCTACCAGGTTGGGCTTCAGGTACGCCCACAACAGGTCGTTTCAGGTAGACCTGCGGATTCTGCGGGACATCTGCCATATAGTCATAGTTTGCGCCATTCATTTCTGCACGGAAGTCACCGCTTTGCCCGTAGAAATCATCGCAGCAAATTGCCTCGAAGCGGAGACCATTGGCATGTGTCCGCTGGATCATCTTCCAGCCGAGTTCTATCTTCGTCTCGAACTCCCGTTCATCAGGGATTCCGAGTTTTTCGCGCAACTCCGCCATCTCAGGCGCAAACCAATGTTCGGGCAGATACAATTCCCCATCCACCCATGTCCACACCGATCCGTTGGCATAAGCCAGAAAGGTGCCCACCTGACTCATATCTACCTTTCCCAGCCGTCCGTTGTATTGCCGTCCTGAACCTGCGCTCTTAGCCCCCGCCTTCTTATTTGCACTTTCATCCAGGATAAGCACACCACCCGGTCCTAACCCTGGTGTAGCCGCAATTTCCTCCTGCACCTGCTGTATCACTCCTTGCGCTGACCACGGGGAGTTAGACATGAAATGCTGCATGTTCTGTTCAGATACCCCCGTATTGCACCCAATATTAGCAAAATTACGCTTTTCTTCCATTCTTAGCTGTCCACCCATGTAGCAGTACGCGTATGCACTGGTATCACGTGTTTTTGACTTAAACCGCACTTGGAATCTCCGCCAAAGTCCAAAAAAACGCTGAGCAAGATTTTGCGTACTTCCAGTTGATAAGCCCCATCGTTCAGGCTCAAATACCGATTGTTGATATTCATTGCTCATTTACTATTCACATGAAGAATACCATATAAATAGTTTATTGGCACTTTATTAAATGTGACATTGTCAAATTATATCTCTTTATTATATTAACTTACTTGCATGTCCACAAATCATACACCCGAATACATATCACATCCACTTTTGAGAGAGGGAGTAGTAGAGCGAAGGAGATATCAAATAGCTATTGCGAGAGAGGCAAGGAAGGAATCGTTAATGGTTGTTTTGCCTACCGGCTTGGGCAAGACGACCATAGCCCTATTTGTTCTAATCAACAGGTTGGCAAAAGGTAAAATACTGTTCCTGGCTCCGACCAGACCGCTAGTTGAGCAGCATTCGGCGTTTTTAAACACTGTGCTGAACATTGATCCTTCTGCTATACAAATGCTCACAGGCAATGTATTGGCAGATAAGCGCGCGAAATTATGGGATGATGCAAAAATAGTTGTATCCACACCGCAGATAATAGAAAACGATTTGCTGAGTAATAGAATACACCTCAGTACAGTTTCTTTGATAATATTCGATGAATGTCATCGTGCAGTGGGGAACTACTCGTATGTGTACATAGCGGAGAAGTATGCGGAACAAGCGATAGAGCCATTGGTATTGGGAATGACGGCATCTCCGGGTAGTGATAAGGAGAAGATAAAGGAAATTTGTATTTCTTTGGGTGTAACGAAGGTAGAAAGCAGGACAGAATACGACTCTGACGTAGCACCATATATATACAAAAAGGACATTGAATGGCGCACTCTAGACGTTCCCGTAGCGATAAAGAAACAGAAGCGGATATTAGATGCCGTATTAGATGAGCGAATAGGCGAATTACAAAAGCTGGGTTATGTAAGGAAGAGAAGGGGCAAGGATGTAACAAAGAAAGAGCTTTTGGAGTTAAGGAATATAATAACAGTGCAATTGGCAAGTGAGAAACATGCGGACTTATACAAGGCGCTTTCGCTGCAAGCCGAGGTGTTGAAGATAAAGCATGCGATTGAGTTGATAGAGACACAGGGCATTTTCGCAGTGAACAGATATTATGGGCGATTGAAGAACGAAGCATTTTCAAGGGATGGTAGTAAAGCGGCAAAGAGGTTGCTAAAGGACGACCGATTTGTGGATGCGATGAACATGGCGGCATCATACGAAGGCGAGCATCCAAAGCTGAACGCAGTGATACAGATACTGCGAGATGAGTTTCGAGTTAATCCAAACACAAGGATAATAGTTTTTACCAATTATCGTGATACTGCGGAGATGATCATATCCGGTTTGCAGGACCAGAACTCAGAAGAAGAGGGGATAAGGGCTGTTAAGTTCATCGGACAGGCGTCAAAGGCAGAGGATAAAGGCTTGAAGCAAAAGGAGCAGGTGGAGATAATAACTAAATTTAAAGCGGGCGATTACAACGTCTTAGTTGCTACTTCCGTGGCTGAGGAGGGACTTGATATCCCTGCAACCGACCTCGTACTCTTCTACGAGCCCATTCCTTCTGCGATACGGAGTATCCAGCGAAAAGGGAGAACTGCGAGGAAGAAAGTAGGAAAGGTTATAGTACTTATTGCAAAAGGTACGAATGACGAAGCTTATTACTGGCTAAGCAGGAGCAAGGAGCGCGAGATGCAAAAACGGATAAGCGAGATGCGCATGATCGAGATAGCAACAGAAAAAGCAGTGACAAAAACAGAATCAACAGTGATAAAAGCGGAATTACAAGTGACAGAAACGGGAAATAAAACGGAAAATCCGAGAGACGAGGATCAGAGCAGAATAACAGACTTTGAAGACGAGCTGAAATTAACCATCTTTGTGGATCCGAGGGAGACGCGGGCCGGGATAGCGCGGTTTCTACAGAAAGCAGGAGTGGACCTGAAATTGCAGAATTTGGAGATTGGCGACTACATTGTTTCTGATAAGGTTTGCATAGAGCGTAAAACGGTAACGGATTTCTTGGATACACTGATAAATAAGCGGCGGAATTTGTTCGAGCAGATTCATCGGATGAAGAACGAGTACGAGAAGCCCTTGCTCGTCATCGAGGGCGACTCAATCTATGGGCAGAGGAACGTGCATCCAAATGTGGTGAGGGCAGTAATGGCGTCCATAGCTCTTGATTATTCCGTTCCCATAATACAAACGCGGGATGCCGCAGACACTGCATCGTTAATATATGTTATAGCAAAACGGGAGCAAATGCCGAACAAGACGGAGGTGAATCCTCATGGTAAGAAACCCACGGCATCGTTGAAAGAGCAGCAAGAATATTTCGTGTCTGCATTATCCAATATTGGCATCATGACGACGAGGAAATTGTTAGGTAGATTTAAGACAATTGAACGCATTATGGCTGCATCAAAGGAGGAATTGATGGAGGTTGAGAACGTAGGCGATAAAACAGCGGAACATATAAAAAAGGTCTTTAGTACGGAGTATAATGGGTAAACGTCGAATCATTTTATAGTATTTGTATAGCAGATTTAAAAAACCACGAGATTCCACAAGATTAACACAAGAAAATTGGATTGATATAGGATAAAGTAGCCTATAGTGTACTGAAATCAGGTTACTATCATTCATATTCTCGTGAGAATCTGTGTAATCTTGTGGTTAGCTAAACAATTACATTTTATACAAACAGTTCCAAGAAGGCTATCGAGATAAAGAAAAATGAAAGAGAAGAACAAAAAATCACAGTTAAGGATATTAAAAGCATCAAACATATACGGCGGTCTCCTTAGCCTTATCACAGTAACCACCTATCTTTTGCTCATGTTTCTTTTTCCGGGCACTTTTAGATATTTGCCAATTCAAGCGATTCTTTTGCCTTCTGGAATCATTTTGGTTACAGTGTTTTCCTATCTGCACCTGAGTTACTACGAGAAAGCATCAGACGAGGTTGTATGTCCTATTTCGATAGGAGTCCTCATAACTTTGATGTGTCTAAGCCCTGGTTTGATTATCATTGCCCTTTTCGTAATACCTGCCTTGCGTTACGGAGATATTCTACCAATTCTACTGGAGCCATTATTCTGGATTCCGTTTATTCTTGGAACTATTGGCATAGTCTTGGGCGCCCTCTCCATGTTTGCCATGTTGAGGATTAACAGGATAACGAAGCTTCCAGGTGAATTAAGACTAAAACCAAAAAGGTGGAAGACAAAAGGATTGTGGCTCAGCATAGCAATTTTAACAGCCGGAGTTCTTATCGCCGGCGCTTCGGTATTGTCCGGTCCCGTGGGAAAAACCGAAGTTGCCTATGATGTTAGGCTTGACACAGGCACATCGGAAGAAGAAACAACATTCTTTCTGCCCGTTCCCATAGACGAATCAATTAGAGAAGTTGCAGATGTTATGAACGAGTTAAATGTGGTTGATGGAACAGCGGATTGGGAAATCGTGGACACTGCGCATGGTAAGGCATTAGAAGTGCGCACAAAAGCGAAATGCGTTTTGTCCGCGGAAAAAGAATGTGGGTATAAGGGCTGGGAGGAAGGGGATGAGTGGTTGTACAGCTACAATGTCAGTATGCTCCAGAGAATAAACAGAAATGACTATGACGTATGGGTCTTTGCCTCAACTGCAAATGCGACCTTACACATAAGATTATCGATGGATGATGGAATAAACAATGTCTTAGGATACATTAGTGTTGGCTCAACTCCTACTGATCCTTTCACATATGAAGTTCCTTTAGAAGAGGGATGGCAAACGGTTAAGCTGGCACGGAGCTTGCTGTGCTATGACTGAACATAACTTCAACTTAATTCGTGCTATCGAAAGTTTTATAGATACAAAGAATTACCATGTTTATGATGAAAAATAAGAATCTCATTTGTAGACTCTTTGGATTAGTGGGCATAGCATTCATCTGTGGAGTACTATTTCAGTTCATTCAAGTAGTAGTTTTTGACACCTTTGGTATTTCTTTATATACTCTGAAATATTATAAGTAACATGAAAGTATACATTAATCTTAAGGAGGCGAAAGAATGAAAAGATCGACTTGGGCAGTTGTATTGACAGCTATTATTTTGTTAGTTGGAATTGAGATAGGTATAGCAGATTCCCCTTATTCAGAGCATATAATTGGGGTAGGTAATGAAACTTTATATGAAGATTATAGGGGTTTGGAGGAATTCGGTGTAGTTGATGCATGGAAAATGGGGTACACAGGAAAAGAAGTAAAAGTTGCAATAATAGATTTTGGCATAGACTTCGCTACACCAGATCTTATAGGAACTCAAGCTCGTATTGAGAGTGAAGATTCCCCCTATTATGGGTGGCCTATTGTCATCGATTTAGGATCTCTTTCCCAATATCAGGAAAATAATCCATACCCATATAGTTATCAGTATGCAAATACTTCAGCCACGGATACGGAAGGCTATATTGTTACAGGAAGCAGTAAAAGTGGTGTTTACCATATCGGAGACCACCCTGATGAACATCTTACCAAGTATTATGGTGAGCCGGTAAAGGTTCTTGTGGCTGATGAAGAACAAGCTGAAGTATACGATACGGTGTACGTTGATCTGAACAATAATCATGATTTTAGCGATGACAAGCCTTGCAGAAAGGGTGATGAGGTCTCGTACTGGGATAAGGATAACGATAGCTATCCAGACGAGTCTGGAGGTATGATCTATTTTATAGCAGATGGTAACACGCCTTTGCCATTTTCTCAACTGTTCTATGGCGAAGAAGCACGAATACCTGAGAATGGAGAACTG
>CBDAFQ010000163.1:0-3571 GCA_965195275.1 uncultured ANME-1 euryarchaeote
GAGATAACAAGAGTGATAAAAGAGCTGTTGTGGCTACTTCAGAGCATGAATATGGATGAAGAAGATTGCACAAGCGAAATAGGAATTGCGGAAAGAGTTGAAGAAATAAAACATGAGTTTGGCTCGTGGTTTATTGACGGCTATCAGCTTTATCAGGCTTCATAACACTTTTTCTTTTTACAAAAAAGAAAATTTAGCCTGTGCTAAAAGAAAAACAGATAAGTTCTTTTGTATTGTAAGTGTAGGATAAAGAAGATATAGGCTAGTAAGGAATGCGTGGATTAAATGGGCGGAACATGGAACAAAAGGAAATGAAGTGGTCATATAAATCTCCAGGAATACCCGATAACCTATTCTCACGGTCAAAAGCAGGCTTAACGAGAGAAGAAATCAGAGCGATTATCGTTTCTAAAGCACAGATAAAAGGTGGCGAGCGGATTTTAGACGTTGGTACCGGTTCAGGAAGCGTTTCTATTGAATTTGCTCTCTTAGGTTGCGATGTCACGGCAGTGGAGAAGGACAAAGATAATTTTGAGACCGCGCGAAGAAACATAGCGGATTTCGGCTTAAATGACCAAATCGAGCTTATATCCGGCGAGATGGAAGATGTTAAATTATCGCATAATTTTGATGTCTTCTTCTTCGGTGGTACGGATAACCTTGAAAAATCGTTTGAGAGCGTGTTCAAGCACTTGAAACCAGCAGGAAGAATTATCATTGCTGCAGTCAGGCTTGAGACCGTGGTGGACGCCATAAAAGTATTGAAAAATGCGGGCATTCCGCCAGAGGTTCTGAATATCTGCTTGAACAAGGGCAAGGACCTGGGCGGTAAAACAGCCCTCGCGCCCTCTTATCCGGTATTCCTAATCTATGGAGCGAAAAGATGAAGCTATATGGAATAGGTGTGGGACCAGGCGACCCGGAACTGCTCACATTGAAAGCATATAAGACACTTAAGGGCGTGGATATGATAGTAGCTCCGAGGTCGAGCGAGGATAAACGGAGTCGAGCGCTCCACACGGTTGAAAAAGTAATAAAAGAGCGGGATTGTATTGTGGTTGAACCGGTATTCCCGATGACGAAAGACAGAGATACGCTAAAACTGTATTGGCAAAAGGCGCGAGAGGAGGTATTAGCAAAAGGAAATGGCTGTGAAACTGCCGCATTTATCACTCTGGGCGACCCGAGCATGTATTCCACATTCTACCGATTCTTAGAGGTCTTCAACGACCTGGTAGAGGAAGTAGAAGTAATTCCTGGGGTAACCTCATTCTCAGCTTGCACCTCTACTGCACAGATCCCTTTGGTGGAAGGAACGGAGATTGTTTCTATTATTCCTGACGTAAAAGCAAAAAAGGCAATGCAAGTAATAGAGAGCTCAGATTCTTTGATCTTTCTCAAACCAAAAGATCTGGATAAAATCGAGGATCTGCTGGGCAATGAAGAGGCTATCCTATGTATTAAGGTCGGGTTTGACGACCAAGAATTATTATCAGGAAAAGTTGGTGAGATAGAAGAACCAACTCATTACCTCTCCACACTTATCGTAAAGAAGGGTATGGACACTAAACCGGAACCACGAGATTACACAAGATTAACACAGAAGGGGAAACTGCATGATACTAATGGAAAGTGGCTTTATAAGGACCTAACTCATGAGATTATCGGTGCAGCGATGGAAGTTCACCGTAAGTTAGGCTCTGGTTTCCTAGAATATGTTTATGAAGAAGCGTTAAGCTATGAGCTGAATTTGAAAAAGGTCCATTTTGAGAGACAAAAAGAGCTAGATATTTATTACAAAGACTTATTAATCCCAAGAAAATATAAGCCTGATTTAATAGTCGATAGTAAAGTAATAGTAGAAATAAAAGCTACATCGGGTTTAACAGAAATTGAAGAAGCACAGTTATTAAATTATCTAAAGGCAACCAAAATGTGTGTTGGTTTATTACTAAATTTCGGTACGAAGAGTTTGGAGGTGAAAAGAAGAATCTTGTGAAAATCTATGTAATCTGTGGTTAATTATGAAAACGAAAGTAGTATTTGTAGGTGCGGGACCGGGCGACCCGGAACTGCTCACGCTGCGAGGCAAGCGAGAACTAGAAAGTGCGGACGTGGTAATATATGCGGGTTCGCTCGTCCCTAAAGAGATTTTGAAATATGCGCGGAGCGATGCGATAGTGATAGACAGTTATGGAAAGACCAGGGAAGATTTATTTGCACTGTACGCGGAATTTGCGAAAGCTGGTAAACGAGTGGTGCGGCTCCATACCGGCGACTTGAGCTTCTATTCCGCTATTCTGGAACAGATGGCTTTTCTCTCGTCTATGGACATTGATTTTGAACTTGTTCCGGGCGTTACTGCGTTCTCGGCCGCTTCAGCATCGTTAAAACGGGAACTCACGTCACCTGGTGTATCGCAAACGCTGATAATTACAAAACCGTTTGGGAAGACCGGCAAGCCTGCAGAGGAAAGCATAGCGGAACTGTCTAAGCATGGTGCGACAATGGTCATCTTTCTCGGCGTTCATATCATTGACGAGGTCGTTTCGGAACTGCGGGTTGGTTATCCTTCGGATACTCCTGTAGCAGTGGTTCATAAAGCGTCATGGACGGAAGAGCGGATAATACGGGGTACTTTAGATGATATTGCAGAGAAGGTGAATACCGAAGGCGTCAAGAGTCAATCAGTGATAATTGTGGGTGCTGTACTTGAAAAATCAGGTGTCTCAAAACTTTATGGGGGTAGCGAGTCATGATCGCCATTTTTGTGCTGGCACAGAAATCGGTTGCAATTGCCGAAACGGTGAAAAAAATGCTGTTAGAGAGTGGGTTTGATTCCGAGTTAGTAAGCTCAGAAAATATCTCTTGCAATTGCGCAGATGAGAATGTGAAAAGTGTTTACAGTGCGATACGGGAACGTTTTCGAGCGAAGAAGAACATTGTCGCTATTCTGCCTATGGGTATAATCGTGCGGGCGATAGAGCCGACGAAAAAGACCGTAGACCCTTGGGTGGTCTGTATAGAGGAGAACGGGCGATATGTTATTCCTGTGCTGAACGGGCATAGAGGTGCGAACGAATTTGCAACGCTTATTTCAGAGGCGATTTCGGCGCAAGTAGTGATAACGACTTCAGAGGAACCCTACGCCGACTCACAGTAAATTCCAATTTTCTTAAGTCACATACCCCGTACTTAAGGTACAAGGCCTGTACTTAAGCACGACCGCCGATGACTTAAACTAGACCATTAACACAGGCACGTCACAGGATTATATAATCTTTTCGATTTTTTATTTTTGATGTTCCCCTCCAAAAAGTTTGTTATAATCTCAATATTCCGCTCTTTACAGGTTTCCCTGATAATTTCCTCTGCCGCTTCAGCAACTTCACCCTCCAATACCTTCTCGCGATACTTCGGCGAAAAAACAAGATAATGATCAACCCAGCATCTTAGTCATGCAGCCTGCTATCAGACCGCCGATAGCATCATCCATGAAAACACCCAAGCGGCTCAATATCCCTGGCTTCCTCGTGTCATAATAGATAAAATTAAAAAGCGCTTTCTTACC
>CBDAFQ010000164.1:0-7225 GCA_965195275.1 uncultured ANME-1 euryarchaeote
CATATTTGACTTGTCGCTCTTGGCTCGTGTGGCGATAATTTCCGCGGCGGTCTGCCCGGTAATGGCAAAGTGCAGTTTGTTCTGTACCGTCGCGAAGAACTGTTTTGTGTCCTCCGCTTTTTGCGAATAGTCAATAGAAGTGGCGTAAATATCGGTTATTTTCTGGTACGCCATCCGCTCACTGGAACGGATATCACGGATCTCTTCCAGCAAATCATCGAAATATCGCGTACTGAAACGGGAACCATATTTAAATCTATCGCTGTCAATCGCAAAGCCTTTATGAATATATTGCTGAAGAATTGAAATTGCCCATTGCCGGAACTGTGTGCCACGTTCTGAATTTACCCGGTAACCTACTGCAATGATGGCTTCAAGAGAATAGCATGTAATTTTTCTGGAAACCGTTCTACTTCCTTCGATTTGAACTACCGAGAATTCCTCGGTAGTTGCCGATTCGTCTAGTTCTTTTTCTTGGTAAATGTTTTTAAGATGAAGCGAGATATTGTCTGCAGTGCATCCAAAAAGTTCAGCCATTCTTTTTTGTGGCATCCAGATATTTTCATTTGCGTACAGCACCTCAATGTTGATTTTTCCATCGGGCGTTTGGTAAACGGTTATCTGATTGTCGAGTAGTTTTTTGTTAGTCATATTTTCCCCCCGTAATGCGCTTTATCTCTTTGTCAAAATCGGAGATGTGATTTTTATCCTGTAATATCGGGTAGTTGGATAATTTCAGAAAACTATGGAGAAATTGAATCATGTCTTCCATTTTCATCAAAATCTTGCCGTCCGGGGCCTGTTTCCAACAGGTCAAACCCCTGTGGAGTTTTGTTGCATCTGCCGAATCGTAAATAATCTCTGCTGCGGTTTTTCCGGCGATTGCCCAGTGGAGTTTGTTCTGGACCGTGGCAAAAAAATCCTTTGTTACCGGCGCGTTAATGTCATAATCGGCGGCAAGCGCGTAGATGTCGGTGATCTTCTGATCTTTCAGTGTTTTTGTAGCCCAGATGCGGAACTGCGTGGCCTGGTATGAGTTGACACGGTAGCCGACCGAAATGATGGCGTCTATGTTGTAGAACTCCAAATCTCGTTCTACTTGCCTCGATCCTTCCGTTTGAACTGTTCGGAAATTCCGAACAGTTGAATCCATCTGCAATTCTCCTTCTGCATATATTTTCTTAAGATGCTCGCTAATCGTTGCTTTCGATTTTCCAAACAGTTTGCCGATTGCTTTCTGTGTCAGCCAAATCGTTTCATCCTTCAGAAATACTTCGACATTCACGTCCCCATCATTTGAGGTATAGAGGATGAAATCGGATTCTTGTTTTACAAAATCTCTTTTGTTCATATGCCCACCTCTTGTAGCTCTAATTTTACTCTGACTTCACCACTCATTAATTTAGGCAAGAGCGTATCACGCAGTTTTTCTAGGGTGCTGATTTGGTTACTATTTATTGTGATTTTATCGAAATAGCCCTTGCCGAATCGCTTCCCCTGTTTCAGCCGTTCGTCATCCAGCACAAAGCCTTTGATGATATATTCTTTCAGGGTTTTGGTTGCCCATATACGGAACTGCGTAGCCTGATAGGAGTTGACGCGGTAGCCGACCGAAATAATGGCGTCGAGGTTGTAGAACTCCATTTTCCGGCGGACATTCCTATCTCCTTCTTTTTGAACTGTTTCCAAAAGGGAAATAGTTGACTCTTTCCTCAACTCCCCGGTTTCATAGATGTTTGCCATATGCTTGCTGATGGCAGGTACCTTTACTCCAAACAGTCCGGCCATTGCTTTCTGGGTGAGCCAGACGGTTGCATCTTTCAATACAACTTCTACATTCACGTCCCCCTCATTTGAGGTATAGAGGATGAAGTCGGATTCTTGTTTTACAATATCTCTTTTGTTCATATATCAGCCTCTTGTTGCTCTAATTTTACTCTGACTTCACCGCTCATCAGTTTTGGTAATAATGTATCCCGCAGTTTTTCAAGGGTGCTGATTTGATTTACATTCTCCCAACATTTCATATAGATAGGTTCTAATGTCTTCAATGCCTTAATTTGCAGTTTCATTGGAGGTAATGTTAATTTGAATTTACGGAAGTCTTTAAGTACAATTCTTGGAATAACCGCACCAGTTACAATATTCTCTAAAGCTTCACGGGTAGAATTCATTTTTAAATAGATCGAAAGCAATAATGGGTTATACTTTCCATTTGGTCTTAGAATTGCGATGGACGAAAGAATCACTAAATCCAAGTCATTTGGCGCAACAAAAACATGTTTCAGGTAACTGCCATCTTTAGCAATGATAATATCATCTTTTAAAGGACGACAGTCATTGCGCACTAATTCCACATAATCCGTTTCAGATATTTTCCTGCAAGAGTCGTGATGAATACCCCACTGGTGCATATCTTTGACAGATGCCATTGGTAATCCGACATCTACGGTAGGAGGACTTTTATGTGCGCCGTCAGTTATTCTTTGAGTTACATAATCTAAATCAACTTCCTCCCACCCCTCATCCGCTTCCTCCACGAACCACTGCCTGAACAGTGTTTCCGCCATGGCTTCGAGGGTCTTGTTCTGGCGATGGAGCAGGTCTATCTTGTCGTCAAGGCTGGAAAGCACAGAGGCGATGGCACGCTGTTCGGGGAGAGGAGGGAGCAAGAAAGACATTTCTTTTAAATCCCTGATGGGCAACTGGGGTTGTGCACTTCCCGAAGTAAATGTTTCAAAATCTCTTTTCAAATACTTGAATAGTTGATAATTGAATTTTTCGTTTATTCCATTAGGTCGGATTATTACCATGCCTGAGTTTATTCGTATGTTGTCAAAAGGTATGTTTTCATTATAGAAGCCAACGTTACCAACGGTTCCTCTTGTAGTTAACACCAAATCATATCTTTTTAATTTTCCTTTTCTTAACAGCTCATCTTTTTCTTTTGTTATGAAGTTTAATTCAGTAAATTCAAATCCATTAGTAGTTACGTTCTTTGTATTCAGAAAAAGACAATAACCGCTTTCAAAGAAATCATCCGTTTTAGGGTAGTTTTTCCCTCTGTCACCATCAATTATTTCAAAAGATGCATCACCCAGCTTACATTCCTTCCACTCACTCATCAGAACCCTCCAACTTACTGGTAGTTCTAGCCTCCACCAATATCCTCATCTGCTGAATGGCAATCTGGTTCAAGCGTGTCAGACGTTCGGCCTGCTCCAGTCCCTCATTGATAAACACTGCATTCCGGTTTTCCAGATTGGCCAGACAGACCAGTTGTGAGCCATTGGCAAAGTCGCGGATATTGCCAGTTTCATCAGGATTTTCTGCCCGCCACTGAGCGGCGGTTTTGCAAAACAGTGCCATATTGAGTATGTCTGCTTCAGAGGCGTAAACATGGCTGATCTGTTGTTTGTTTAGGATACCGGGAATCCGGTTTTCCCTTATGGCATCGGTATGAATGCGGTAGTTAATTTTGGCAAGGTTACGGCGGATGTCCCACCCCAGTTGTTTTTGCTCTTCGTCTTTGAGCCGCTGGAATTCTTTGATGAGATAGATTTTAAATTCAGCGCTAATCCACATGCCGAATTCAAAAGCGATGTCTTTGTGCGCATAAGTGCCACCATAACGGCCTGCTTTTGCTGTTAAACCGATGGCTTTTGTTTTGGCTACCCATTCTTTTACACTGATTTTGTAACTGTGCAATCCCGCCTGACTTTTAATTATGGCGAATTCGCCACAATTAAAATCCGGATTATGTATTCGTTCCCAAATGCCTAAATATTCAACGGTATTTCGATTTCTGAGCCAGTCAGATATAAAAAAATCACCATCCTTGGCTTTCAGCATATCTGTTAAAGATATGTAATCATCTTTTGTTATAGTGATGCCCTCACCTTGAACCATGATTATTCGGTTTTTCTTATCCATCTACTTTCACCTTCCCAAAATTCTCAGGAATCCGCACATTCAGCTGTTCTCCTCTTTCACTGGTAAGTACTGCGGAAATAGTCGCAACACCCGGTTCTATAAACACAAAGGGAAATGAGCCGCCCAGATGCGGTCTCGAAAGTATCCCATTTTGCGATACCATTAGACCAACCTCTTCTTCTGTGAATTGAAACATGAAATCGAAGAGGAAACATTTGATATTTCTTTTTGCCTGTTCAGTGAATGCATACGGGAGATATTGTCTCCCGCCTCTCTGGTTTGAGGTCACAATTTGTAACCTCAATCGATTGAATTCATCATCGGTAATGTGAAACATAAATTCTTCAGGTTTTATCAGGTCATTTCCGCTCATACCCGCTTCACCTTTTGGCCCATTATTTGATAGTATGCACAAATGCTTCGATTTTTTGTGCGTTTCCTGTGCGGTATGCACAATACCTGTGCAGTCCCTCTGATAAACGCTCATCTGCTCTTTTACTCTGTGCATTCCATCACATCCCAGTGTCCGCCTTTGTCAGGACCGATGCGTTTTATTCTGCCTTCTTTTTTGAGTTTTGCCATCTGCCATTCAACTCCTTTTTTTGAAATTCCCACAATTTCCGCTAGTTCATTCATCGTAATATATGGTGTTGCCTTCAAGACAGACAAAAGTTTCTCCCTAGTTTTCTCCGCGCTTTCAGGAGTATAGCTTTTCTTACTGAAAGTTACTCTGAAAGCAATGCCCGGCTCGCTCCAAGTTAGCACTATTTCCGGGTAGTTTTTCAGGTCATCGGAAATAATTTTCAGTCCATTACCCCATTGTTCAATAATGCCCAGCTTTTTGAATGTGGCGGCAATCAATTTATTGCGTATTTCCGACTGTCCTGCTTCCATCAGGTTAAAATCCACAGAAGGCATAAGCTTCCCTGGGCTTGTGATCTCTACTTTATCGTCAAAAACAGCGATTTTAATATCTTTACCGGAAAGGGCATAATCTCTATGAACAATGGCATTACGCACTACTTCACGAATAGCATCGATAGGATATTCCCAGCGGTCAATACGGTAAACTCCATCATACCCCTCTGTTCCCTGTGAAATATGCCGCAGGATAAATTGAAAGGCCATTTCAGCTTGCTGCGCTGTATTTATATCAATGGTTTTTCTATCGATAAAATTGCCTGGTGCTGTCCCTTTAAAACGGGCACATTCTATTTTGGCATAAGGAAATAATTTGTATCTCAGCGGATCGTCGGAAAGCAAGATCAGGGCATAAGTAGGATTTTTTATTCCGTTGAGCTCCTCATAGAGGCGAAGTTTCGATAAGGTCTTAATGCTTAATTCTTCACCTGTTCTTTCTTCAAAAAAAAGTTTGAATTTTTCAATATCTATTTCAGGAAGCGTTTTCTCAAAATTGATTCCGCTGTCAAAAGATCTGTTTACACTTTGCCTTTCCAATTCGGCAATAATTTCGGCAGATGCCAGCCGATTGGACGAGCCGACTCTTATATAAGTGCCGCTTTCTTTTCCTTTTGATTTGAGGAAATAGGGCGGGCTGTTCCCTTTGAATATCTTAATTCGTAGGATCGCCTTTTTAGCCACGGTCATAATTATAAATTCAGGTAAAATGACCGGGTCACATTGGTCGAAGACCATACTGCTAATCCGTTCTTCCAGCGGTAGTATTGTATCTTGGTTCAATCCGACAATTTCTCTTGATTCATCTTTTATGCCAAGGTATATCTCACCGCCTGCATCGTTAGAAAAGGCAATAACCGTTCTAGCTAGATTAGATCCAGAAGGGAGTTGTTCCTTGAATTCCAGTCTTCTGCCTTCTGGCTGGTTTATGATCTCCTTAATTTTCATCTTTTAAACTCACCCTTGCAAGGTTCTCCAATATCTTCCGATTCAGTTCCGCCTCCTCTTTTAGCTCCTCTTCAAACTCCGTTTTTAATTGTGTAAATCGTTCCTTAAAATCAAATTCATCCTCATCGTCAGGCAAGCCCACATATCGCCCCGGAGTCAACACATAATCCAGCTCGCGCACCCGTTCAATGGAGGCGGAATTGCAGAATCCTTTAACGTCCTCATAATCACCGTCAGGATTGCGCCAGTTGTGATAGATCTCCGCAATTTTTTCTATGTCCTCTTTGGAGAACTCGCGGGTCCTGCGGTTGATGAGATGCCCCATGTTCCGCGCGTCAATAAACAGGATCTTGTCTGTTCTGTTCCTGTATTTGCCATTGGCTTTGTTCCGGCTCAGGAACCAGAGGCTGGCGGGTATCTGCGTGTTCAGGAACAGTTTTGGTGGCAGGTTCACGATGCAGTCAACCAGTCCAGCTTCCACAAGCTCCTTTCTGATATTGCCTTCGCCGGCGGTTTTGGAGGTCAGCGCCCCCTTTGCCAGAACAAAACCTGTCTGACCGCTCGGGCTAAGATGATACAGGAAGTGCTCTATCCAGGCGTAGTTGGCGTTTCCTGTTGGTGGTACGCCGTATTTCCATCTGCCGTCCTTACGTAATAGATCGCCGCTCCAGTCGCTGTCGTTGAAGGGTGGATTGGCGATGACGTAATCAGCCTTTAAATCTTTGTGGGCATCGTTCAGAAAGGAACCTTCATTGTTCCATTTGACCTGTGAGCTGTCGGTACTGCGAATGGCAAGGTTCATTTTGCACAGCCGCCAGGTAGTCTGGTTGCTCTCCTGCCCGTAGATGGAAATATCGTTTACTCTGCCCTGATGTTCCGCAACGAACTTCTCCGAATGGACGAACATACCGCCGGAGCCGCAGCAAGGGTCAAAGACTCTGCCGTTGTAGGGTTCCAGCATCTCTACAAGCAATTGAACAACGCTTCGGGGGGTATAGAACTGCCCCCCCTTTTTGCCTTCTGCAAGCGCGAACTCGCCAAGGAAATACTCGAAGACATGGCCCAGAATATCGGCGCTTCTGGCTTTTGCATCGCCAAGGGCGATGTTGCCCACCAGATCAATCAAACCGCCAAGACTTGTCGGGTCAAGGTTGCCTCGTGCATAGACCTTAGGCAAAACTCCCTTGAGCGAGGGATTTTCCTTCTCGATTGCGTCCATCGCGAAATCCACGTCTTTACCGATCTCTGGCTGTTTCGCTCTCGCCTGCAGATAAGACCAGCGGGCAATTTCCGGAACAAAAAAGACATTCTCGGCTTTGTATTCGTCCCGGTCTTCAGGGTCCGCACCGGCGTAATCTCCTCCACCCTTCTGCAGTCTTTGATATAACCCCTCGAAGGCATCTGAGATATATTTCAGGAAAATCAG
>CBDAFQ010000165.1:0-5357 GCA_965195275.1 uncultured ANME-1 euryarchaeote
AGAAACAGACGGCGTTGAAGATAGACAGTGACTATGAGGGCTCTATCCGCAGTTATAAAGAAGAGACGCATTATAGTTTAAATATCTTGCACACTATAAGGATAGCATATACCATATATACCATCAGAGGTAAAAAGTGCATATAGGGGAAAAAGAAATGGCAAAAGTGAAGTTAAGCGGTGCGGAAATAGTAGTGGAGGAGTTGAAGGACGAAGGCGCAGAGGTAGCCTTTGGAATACCAGGCGGTGTTCTTTTGGATCTATACGATACGCTGTATAAGGATGATGCGCTAAGACACATATTGATGCGGCATGAGCAATGTGCGGCGCATGCGGCTGACGGCTATGCTCGTGTATCCGGGAAGACGGGCGTGTGTATCGCCACTTCGGGTCCCGGCGCAACGAATCTCGTTACGGGTCTGGCGAACGCGAACATGGATTCGGCTCCTGTAGTGGCCTTGACAGGGCAGGTACCTACTTCTGCAATCGGCACAAATGCATTCCAGGAAGCCAGTACCTTCACTATTACCATGCCAGTCACAAAGCATAATTTCCTCGTAAAGAGAACGAAAGATTTGCCCAATGTCATTCATAATGCGTTTTATATTGCCAATACCGGAAGGAAGGGGGTTGTTTTGATTGACCTGCCAAAGGATGTCTTAGCGGGAAAAGCAACAGTAAATTTGCATCCAAAAGAGACGTTCGCGGGCTATAAGCCGAACATAAAACCTAATCAGGTGCAGACAAAGAAGGCAGCGGAGGTCCTGGCTAATGCCGAGCGCCCACTTATACTTGCAGGCGGAGGTATTATCAGTGCAGATGCTACGGAAGAGTTACGCCATTTAGTGGAACTCCTTGGCACCGGTGTAGTCACAACGCTCATGGGCAAAGGCGCCATTTCCGAGCATCACCCATTCTGTTTAGGCATGGCTGGGATGCACGGGCACATCTATGCGAACAGGGCGATAAATGAATGTGATGCTTTGCTTGCGTTAGGAACACGATTCAGCGACCGATTAACTGGGTGGCGATTAGACCAGTTCGCACCGGACGCCACATTGATACACGTGGATATAGATGCGGCTGAGATAAACAAGAACATGCCGGTGGACATCCCAATAGTAGGAAACGTGAAACTTGCTCTTTCTGATATGATAAAATGGCTAGAGAAGAAGAAAAAATTGGGCGATAAGAGCGTATGGCTACAAAGGATAAAAGAGATGCACTCGGCGTGTGAAGAATGCATACATGATGTACGTAGAGCGGGGACATCAATCTCGGATAGTGCAATAAAAGAAATCAGTCTGATTTTGGACGGCGATGCGATAGTAACAACAGAAGTGGGGCAGTGTCAGATGTTCGCAGCGCATTATTACATGACGCGGGAGCCACGTACGTTTATATCGTCCGGCGGGCTGGGTACGATGGGGTTTGGATTCCCGGCAGCGATAGGCGCGAAAGTTGCGGCTCCCGATAAGAAAGTAGTAGACATAGCAGGAGATGGGAGTTTCCTGATGACCTGCCAGGACCTGGCGACCTGCGTTGAGAATGATATCCCTGTTGTGGTCTGCATATTAGACAACAGATATTTGGGGATGGTAAGGCAGTGGCAGGAGTTGTTCTATGATAAGGAGTATGCCCATACAGGATTGGGTTTAACACCTGATTTTGTTAAGCTTGCAGAAGCGTTTGGATGCTATGGCGAGCGAGTAGAAAAGCCAGAGGATTTGAAAGACGCTTTGAATAACGCATTTGAATCGGGAAAGCCATCAGTGATCGATGTGATTGTAGGTAAGGAGGACAAGATATTGCCCATGATCCCTCCTGGTGGCGGTGTAATAGGAATGATAGGAACGGAAAGATGCAAACACATATAATTTCGCTTTTGGTTGAGGACCATCCGGGAGTGCTAACAAGGATGTCTGGTATGTTCACGATGCGAGGGATCAATATCACATCTCTCACAGTCTCGCCATGTGAGAAGGACGGGTTATCGCGGATGACAGTAGCGATAAAAGGCACGGAGAGCGAGTTGGAGAAGGTGCGGAAGCAGATAAGCAATCTAATAGAAGTGGTGAAAGTGGTGGATTTAATGATGGAAGAGCCAATTATCCGGGATTTAAGTCTGCTGAAAGTGCATGTAAAGGATTCAAAAGCTCGTTCTGAGGTGATGCAGCTTGCGGAATCGTACAATGCTAAAATAGTAGATGCTACGCTGGATTCGGTAACACTGGAACTTACAGAAGAGCCTAAGAGGATAGATCGGTTTGTGGATTTGATGAAACATTTTGGTCTGAAGCAACTGTTCAGAACAGGTATTACGGCGATTGGGACTGGGTCGAGTACGGAGAAGTAGTATAAAATCCGTACTTGTTTTGCTAACCACAAGATCACACAGAGTTCCAAAACAAAATAAATTAAATTATTGACACAGATTAATACTGATTAACACAGAAAAAAAATAAATCTGTGTAAATCAGCGTAAATCTGCGTCTTAAATAGGTAGAAGTTATACTTTATATACAACGGGAAAAGAATAATATAAATAACAAAAAGAGGTTTATATAAACAAAAAGGGTGATAACAGCATGGAAATATTACATGATGAAGATGTGGACGGTAGCATTTTAAGAGATAAAACAATAGCTGTGATAGGGTACGGCGCACAGGGTGATGCACAAGCAAACTGTCTGAAAGATTCCGGCATAAATGTGGTCATAGGAGAAACGGAGATATTAGGTGGTAATAAGAATCCGAGCTGGGAAAAAGCGAAAGAGGACGGTTTTGAGGTTTTGCCGATAGATAAAGCGGCGGAAAAGGGGGATGTTGTTCATATCCTACTTCCTGATGAGGTTCAGCCCGCTATTTACGAAAATCAGATAAAGCCGCAACTGAAAGCAGGGAAAGCACTTTGTTTTTCGCATGGCTTTAATATCTGCTTTAAGAGAATTGTTCCACCAGAGGATGTGGACGTTATCATGGTTGCGCCAAAAGCACCGGGAACCGAAGAGAGGAAGGCATATTTAGAAGGCTTTGGCGTACCCGGTCTCGTAGCAGTAAAACAGAACCCATCGGGAAAAGCACGAGAAGTGGCGTTGGCAATGACAAAGACAATGCACTGGACAAAAGCGGGCATTTTAGAATGCACATTTGAGCAAGAGACATATGAGGATTTATTTGGCGAGCAGTGCGTTTTATGTGGCGGTCTGGTGGAATTAATGAGGAATGGCTTTGAGGTTTTGGTAGAAGCTGGCTATCCACCCGAGATGGCATATTTCGAGTGCGTGCACGAGATGAAATTAATTGTTGATTTAGTATGGCAGGGTGGAATAGAGAGGATGGCAGAAGTCATCTCGAATACTGCAGAGTACGGCATGTGGGCAGTGGGGCACCAGATAATCGGGCCTGAGGTAAAAGAGAGGATGAAAGAGGCTTTGAAGCGGGTAGAAAACGGTGAATTCGCAAATGATTGGGTTAACGAATACAAAAGAGGTATCCCGTTCTTAAAAGCGAGCAGGGCGAAGATAGGTGCGCATCAGGTCGAAACCGTTGGTGCGGAGATAAGGAAATTGTTCGCCCAGAAATAAAATAATAAAATGGGCCTCTCTTTCTTAACGCACCGACCAACAAAGATAGTTCTGGTGGGTCTTAATTATAAGGACCATGCGAAAGAACTTAACATGCCGCTGCCACCAGAACCAATAATATTTATGAAACCCGTTACTGCATTGATAGGCCCCGGGGAGTGCATTGTGTACCCGTCACAGGCTACACGTGTGGATTACGAAGCTGAGTTAGCTATTGTCATAAAGGATGTATGCAAAGACATCAAGCCAGAAGGCGTTATGGAACATATAGAGGGCTTTACATGTTTGAATGATGTAACTGCAAGAGATATACAGAAGAGAGAGGTACAATGGACAAGAGCTAAATCCTTTGACTCGTTCTGCCCGGTAGGACCTGAGATAGTCAAAGATGTTGATCCGAATAATCTAACGATTCGCAGTTTTCTTAATGGTGAACTGAGACAGGATTCTAATACGGCTGAGTTTATATTTACCGTTGAGACGTTGGTTTCGTTCATATCACAGGTTATGACACTAATGCCCGGCGATATTATAGCAACGGGAACGCCAGGCGAAATTGGCGCTATGCATAGAGGTGACACGATAGAAGTAACGATTGAGGGTATTGGTACGTTGCGAAATTATGTGGTATGAATGAATATCAGCACAAAGCAAAAAGGAAAATGCAAAAGAATTTTGTTCTCTTTATTGTAAGGTGAATAAATAGGCGCCAAAATGTCCAAATTGTGGAAGAAAAATGACATTCGTGTGGTATGAGTTTAGCAAGGGACCCCGGGGGAGAAAACGAAGTTTTTTGACTCGTGCATTGAGGCTAGTTCAAAATATTGAGCTTTTACTGGCTCATTAGCCCAACTCGAAAGTAGCCACACCGAATATGCGATTCCGCGATATGCGCTGCGGCTCTTCATTCGTGTACATGCGTACCGTCCGGAACACAACATTCATTTTATGCCGTTCTGCAAGTGCCACCGCTTTCGGGTTGACTTCCGGCGTGTCGAAAAAGACGGGTTCTCCTGGTACATGGCTCTTCAACGCGCGAAAAAGAATCTCTGCTATATGCTCATTATCCGCGAATAGAGGCCCAATCTTGTGCCCGATTTGGCACTTGCGTATGACGCCGTAGCCTGCCAGGTGGCTATCTACTATTACTGCTAATGCTGCTCCTTCCGGCTGCACAATCCAGCATTTGATAAATTGCGGTCTGTGCGCGGTGAAAATGCCGGCGTCATATTCGAGCAGTTCCTCGTATGGCACCTCTGACATCTCCACCACTCCTTCTGGCATTATCCCGCCACCCACACCCTCGTATCGTAGGTTCTGGTATGCAGTGCGAAAACCATGCCTATTGTAGTTCGACTGCTGCGCCAGCACGCCGTCCAGCCCAATATTATGTCCCGTCAGATAGGTCATGCCCGCCTCCCATAACCGTGTGCCAATCCCAATACCACGGAATTTTGGCTTTACTATGTACAAGCCAATGAACCCGAATGAATCATCATAGGCTACCGCGGAAATACTACCCACAAGCTCGCCATCCAACTCGGCCACGAAAAAACCGGCTGGGTCCGTAGCATAAAAACACGCACCATCATGGATACCAGGGTTCCAACCCTCCCCTGCTGCTAGATCTATGGTAAACTGGACCTCTTTTCTGGTCATTCTGCGTATGCGAATTCGGTCGAGTATAGCGCGGTTATCAATTCTCTGTGCCAACATTTTTTCCTCCTTACTATTATAATGCTTCAGGATTATTCTTCTTTTTGCATAGAGA
>CBDAFQ010000166.1:0-15844 GCA_965195275.1 uncultured ANME-1 euryarchaeote
AAGACGGCATACGAGATCTGACATGTGACTGGAGTTCAGACGTGTGCTCTTCCGATCTCCAGGATAGAAAAGAACCTCTATGGTTTGGAGATAGATCCGGAAGAGGCATTGACTGAATTCAAAACGACATATACGAAAGAGATAAACACCGCTTTTGATGCTTTAGTCCATGATAGAGCCACCGATTTACCCTTTGATCGTGATATATTTCAACGTCTCAAGGAGCTTACTCCGCCGGGTTTAGATGAGATAATGGCGCTTATGAAGATAGTGGAATTGATGAAGAGCGGAGAGTACGACTCAATTATTATAGATACCGCACCAACAGGGCATGCCATGAGATTATTAGAGCTGCCCGACATCGCATTAGACTGGTTTGATGCGTTCGGTGGGATAATACGCAAATATAGGGGCATGATTTCGATGCTTGACACATTAAGAATTGTATTAGAAAAGAAACGGGATACAAAAGAAATGCTGAAAATAATGAGAAACGAAGAAGAAACTGAGTTCGTGGTGGTTACCATTCCGGAGGCGATGAGCGTTTTTGAGACTGAGAACTTCATATCTAAGCTGAAAAGCGCCGAGTTGTTTTTAGAACACATTATTATCAATGGTATTATCCCAATTCCAGCTACGAACTGCGGTTTCTGTATCTCACAACTAAAAAATCAACGCGAGTATATACAAAACCTGAAAGAGCAGGGCTACAAAATCACCGAGATACCACTATTCGAACATGAAGTCCGGGGTATAGATATGCTTGCGGATTTCGGTGAGCTAATATATGGTGACAAGGGCGAAGGAAAGAGAGAGCAGAATGCACCAGAAATGGGAACTGGACGTAAATTATACAATTTCATTTACCGCGGAGAACGCTGAGTTCGCAGAGAAAGTTTCATGTATGCGCAGATTGTTACCATAAAATGATTTACACTGATTTAATTTCTTCTGCGTTAATCTGTGTTAATCTGTGTCCATAATTATTTTAGTTGGATTTTATGCTTTCTTGTCGTTTCTAACTAACTAACTAACTAACGTAAAGTAACTAACGGTAGAAAAGGTCAAGAGGTTTAGAACGAAAGCGCATCAGTGCTATTACGTTACGGATATGGCAATTGCTGCGATAAAATAAAAGCGATACTATAGGCCAGGTAAGCGAGGGCTAGGGCACCACCTGCTTCCGGCATCTTCGGCGCTGAGAAAGAATATGAGGTATTCTCTGTTTCTTCTTCTCCGTAACGGTTGTCAACGAAAAGTTGTTTTACCAAGTCCGTACCGGGGATACTAACTTTGTATTGTCCTGGAATGTCCTTTGTTACCTGATAAAAGAGTGTCTTTGATTCCTTATAGTCTAAAGTGACAGATTCCTCAAATTCTATTTTATCATTTAATGCCAGAGCAATCTTTTCTGTACCCCTCATCCCGCCATTCTTTACGGTTACAGATATTGAGACGGTTTCATTGGGCTTGACCGTAGATGGGCTCATACGGAAATCTGTTACCGTGAATTTCGATTTTTGAGATATTTTCTTTTCTAGCTCTTCCCTCTCTTCCATCTCTTCTTCGCGAGCCACGAAAAAATTGAGGTATGTTATTTCCATTAACGAATACTCATATCTTTTTATTACACCTAAATCCTCCAAATCGTCTTCATTGCCATCACAGGCGTTATTAAAGAGATCTTCTACGTCTTCAAAATCATATTTTTTATGCTCCTTCTCTTTATCCTTCTTGCCTTCATCCAACAGCATATCAAGAGTGCTTGGCACAATCACTTCTCGCTCCCATTCATTTATTCTCGCCTTGTTAATACGGTTGTACGCAGCTATCTTGATTTTATATTTGCCATACCGCCACCATGAGGGGATTTCTTTTTTGTACTCTACATATGCCGTGTAATCGCAATCCCGGCGTCTCACGTCCATACGGCCAAGTGACATTATGTCACCCCTAGAATTCTCAATGATAAAAACGAAATCAACAAGTACGAAGTCTTTATGATTTACGCCACTCATTTCCGTGTACACCCTGAGTGTATCCCCATGTGTGAAAGTATTATCCCTAGGCACGTAATCATACAAACCAATGACGTCGGAAACTATCACCGCCTTCTCCGCGCTTGCAACATTGACGGCGGAAAAGCAGGCTAACAGCAATAGCACCAAAATAGCTAATATGCTTCTTTTCCAGCCCCTCATTTCTTCGTCCTTATGCTATCCATTAACACACATAAAATTTATGCTTTTCTGTCCTAATTAATAAACAAAATACATTTTACTTCTAATAAAGCTATATAAAATAGGATAGAGTAGAATAGAAAAAGAAGAACCAAAAGATGAAAATATTCGCATTGCTAGTCGTGGTACTCATTGCAGCAGTTGTATTCACCGGTATGGGCGGAGGGGAAGAGGTAATTCCACCAAATCCCCTGGGATTCATAGGGAGTTGGCATCCCGCGCCCGAGTGCGGACAGTGTCACGTCTCGCTTCTCTCAAAAGAGGCGTTGCTTGCAAAGCTTGGGTCTTGCAACTGTCATCGAGCGGCATATACTTCTGCGGGTGCGATAGACGGAGATAAGATAAGAAAGAACGCACATGGTAGCATGGTCTGTATTGATTGCCATGTAGGGAGCGGAATAGCAACCAGCGAAGGTGAACTCCTCTGTGATGATCTCCATAGGCTTCATAGTCCTGTTGACTGTCAGACATGTCATGATGAAGGGGCGAACATTGTGATCCCGGCAAGTGGAAATTGCGATTTGTGTCATCGCGGTGATGCGCATGCAATTCATGGTGATAATACGGGCAATTTATGCGTTTCCTGTCACGGCTCGTTTGGGATAGAATATAAAGAGAAGGGGTATTTATTAATAGAAGGCGTCCCGGTGGAGAAGGGCTCAGAAGAAATGACTTATCCTACTATAACTAATATAGTTAAAGCAGTTATAAACTTGATAAAGGGGTCAGAAGAAGGAGGTGCGCAATGAAGAAGAGTATTGTTATTGTGGTTTTTGTAGTTATTCTAATTTTCTTAGGTCTTCTTGCGATTTCGTTTATGAACGTAGAAGAAGTGCCAATTCTTAACGTTCAGGCTGAGGTGACGGTGACTGATGACAAGCCTGCAGTAGAAATCGTGCAGTTGGATCGAGAGTACGTGCATCCATTGCAGAGCCCGCGTGGTAGTTCAGATACAGGTTTTCCGGGTGTCGATGCACTTGCAATAATCAACAATTCAAAAATCAGCTACTGGCCTGCAAAGGATTATCATGGAAATGGCACCTATGATTTGGTCATCGGCTTTCATCTGGATGCCCTACCGAAAGAGGGCGACATGGTAAAGGTGATTGTAAAGGTAGTGGATGTGCAGGGGCGTACATTGGACACAGATATAGAAGTTATGCTATGGGAGTAAAAAATGGAAATAGCAGGACTCCTCATATCTTTCGCTTTGATCTTCCCCTGGCTCGTGTTGTCAGCTTGCATCTTACTGGTTCTTGATTTTATCATGTTGTTAAAGGCGAAGGCAAAGGGGAAGAAGATTTCGGAACCCGCATTTATCGCCTTTTCCATTGCTTGCGTAATCGTAGTAGCTTCATACATCATGCTCACGCAATCATTCGTGAGTGACATCTTTTCGTTGAAAGAGGTTTATACGTATAGCTCATCTGGCTTGACCCTCCCGTATAAAGTGGGCGGCCCGTGGATAGGGAGCAGCGGGTCAATGCTATTTGTAACTTTCTTCTTAGTGCTCGTATATTTCGTGTTCCGGTTTAAAGGATTAGGAAAAGAAAGCGAGTCTCGCACCACCACATACAAAATACTGGACCTCTTCCTCATCTTCCTCCTTCTCGTCACCTTGCTTCAGAGCCCTTTTGAGCGCCTACCCATAGTGCCCCCAGACGGTGCAGGGCTCAATCCACTGTTGCAAACGTTTTGGGTGCTTGTGCATCCGCCCGTGATCTTTTTAGGATACGTATTTGTCTTCTTCGCTTTCGCACTGACGCTGGCGGGGATGATAACAGGCGAGAAGGAAGAACTAAGAGCGCCACTAAAATGTTCCCTGTATGCGGCATGGCTGTTTTTGGCGCTTGGGATTGCGCTCGGCGGGTGGTGGTCATACGAAGTTCTCGGCTGGGGTGGCTACTGGGCTTGGGACCCGGTGGAGACGGCATCGTTACTGCCCTGGTTCGCTCTTACGGCATATTTCCACTTGCCGCCTAAGAGCAAAGATCTGGCGAAGGAATTTACGCTCATGGTTTCGTTTGTTATGATCATCTTCGCAACCGCTCTAACTCGGGGCGGGTTGTTAGAGTCGGTTCATGCGTTTGGAAAATCTCCTGTCGGACCCGTACTTCTGGGCTTCGGGTTTTGCGTTCTATTATTCTTCGTCTATCTTGCGGTAAGGGCGAAAAAACCGCTTTATTCTTTTGATATTGACTTTTCTTCGCTTCATTCTGTATCTATCTTAGTCGCTTACTGGTCGCTGATGTTTTTGTTGATTATATGCTTCTTCGGCGATGCCGCACCAATAGTAGGTGGCATTTTCAGCGAGAAGACCATGAGCGCAACCGGTGTAGAATTTTATAACCGATGGTGCTTCCCATTTACGCTCGCTTTTGTAGCCGCTTTATTGGGTTGCAACGTCGCCCTGAAATTAGAGCGATGTCTTATGCTAATCGTAGCTGTACTGGGTATTGGGCTAGTTTTAGCATTGCTCGGTCTGCCAACGCCGAATCCACTGATGAATTTCGGGCTTCCGCTTCTATTTGTCGCGGGATTTGCTATCGCTTATAATTCCGCTAAGGTAATGCAAAAGCGGAATTCATTGCATTTATGGGGCAAAACCCTTGTTCATCTCGCAGTCATCATAATACTATTAGGCGTTTTTTTCAGTGCAGTTGATGCTGCTAAGAACCCAAGAAGCTTTGTCGCAACGCCAAATTCCACTAAAGATATTTTAGGGATGCAAATGGAATTCGGCAATTTTACTATCTATACAGGCATGGGGCACGTTTTCTATCCACAGCATGCTTTCGTAGGCCCGGAATACTCAGCGCTAAAAATGGATGTTACGATTAAAGAAGGTGGGGATGTTCATCACGGAGCTCTCTGGATGTATCACTATGCAAATCATGGGATCGTGTCTGAGCCTTTAATCATCTCCACTCTCGCGGGGGACATATATGCATCCATGCACCCCACCGTATCCAGCCATAATTCTTCCTTTTATGCCATTATGGGCGTGGAAGTCCAGCCGGAAGATTTTGTCGTCAAGGTAAAAAAGATCCCCCTGATATGGCTTCTCTGGTTCGGGATAGTATTAATGGGAATTGGGATGGTTGTACTGCTAGTCGGAGAACTAAAAAGTAAAAAATAAAAACCAGAGAAATCATTTATTTATCTATTTGTGTTTCCCCGGTGGATGACAGACAGTACAGGTTTCTTCCGTAACGTCTACATCGTGGTCGTTGTGACATGCCACACACTCGTGTCCCTCATAACTGGGGCTCTCGTGGCCGACGTGTTCACTGATTCTATGTGTCGTGTGCTTGATTGTAGGATGGCATTTAAAGCACGAGATGGTAGGGTCCGCGATTTCTTCTGGCGGTGTTCTGTGCTCACTATGGCACTCCATGCAATGTTCCACTTTTGGAGATGCCGGTGGCTCCTGTTCTATGTGATCTGCCATCGCCTCAAGAGCTTCATTTACGTCTCTGCCCTCCATCATCGCTTCAGCTATCGTTTCCGCATGGTGCGTGGCATGCCCCATGTACATGAACATTTCTATCCCATGCGGGTGATGGCAATCGTGACAATCCTCTATGTGATTATGCACTGAATTTTGATGGGAGATCAAAAAATACTCCATCTCATGACAGTTCGAAGCACAGCTCTCCGGTTTTTCCATCTCTTCCATCATTGCAGGCATTATAACCACCGCACCAATCGCCGCACCGATGATGACACCGAGAGTAACCACTACGACCAATCCAATAATCACCTTCTCACCAAGTTCCATACATACTCCTCCTAATTGTACTTTTCACTTTCATTTATTTTATATATCACTACACCAAAAGGTGTTAATCACCTTTTAGCAAGGAGCACATATAAACTTTTCGCTTTTTTATCACGAGAAAGAAAAATCAGAAAGCTTTATATATGTGGATCTATCTTTAGAGAAATGGTGATGTGTAATGGAACTCGTAAAAAGAATACGCGGATTCGCATTTAATCCGTCACAGGAATTCGCAGCGGCAAAGAAGGACACGCTCATGGATGCATTCAAGTATTATATCCTTTTGCTGGCGGTACTAGCGGCAATACTCGCAATTGTAATGGCAGTAGCGGTATCAGTAGCGGAATCTATGGTGGAATTGCCGATGTTAGGGGGATTCGCTTTTCTGCTCGGTGCAGCGACTTTTGTGGATATAGTCATCCTAGGTTTCTTCGCCGCGCTCTACATCATAGTATGGCTTCATATTTGGGTGTACTTGTTTGGCGGTAGAAAGGGGTTAAAGGAGACTGCAAAAGCGGTTACGTATGGTGCAACGCCGTGCTTGGTATTAGGTTGGATTCCCGTAGCGAACGTCATCATCGGCCCAATATGGTCAGTTCTAGTGATAATTAACGGTGTGATGGAGCTTCAAGAGCTTTCGCCGGGAATGGCTATTCTTGCTATAATCGTTGCAATCTTAGTGCCCGTGATAGTAATTGCCGCAGTCCTTGCCGCGCTTGCTGTCCCCATGATGCTATAAACTAAACTAAAGGTAATCAGAGCTTAACGTTAAGCTCTTCCTTTAGCGTCTTGAGTACAAGCTCTGAATCCACCCGTTCCACACCTGTGATTTCTTTTAATTTCTCTATAATAGAACTGCATTTACCATGTCCTGTGCACTTGGAGATGACGAATAGGTCAAAATCACCGGTTACGTGGTGAACGCAACAACTCGCTTCTATCTCCGCCATCTCTTTCCCAACCTCTTCGATACTATATTCCTGCTTGATTTTTATCTTGGAGATTAGCGTAACCATGCCGATCTCAGAGGTATTAAGAGTAGTAGTGTAGCCACAAATAATGCCTTTTTCCGTTAGCTTTTTCACTCTATCGCTTACAGTGGCAGTGCTTACGCCTATCTTCTGCGCAATCTTAGTGAAAGATTTACGAGAATCCAACTGCAGTTCTTCCAATATCCTTTTATCTAAACTATCCATGCTATCCTCCTTTAATGTGAGCAACAATGACATTTGTCTTATATGTATATATATGTATGACATAAATAGTTTGTATTTATTTTATATAACTCAGTAAAAAATCCAAATACCAAGCCTCAAATTACAATTATTTGTAGTTTAAGATTTATGACACCAGTGAATATTGAGCAGTTACGGGATTTTAATGTGTGAAATATGCTACTACCTCCGTTTTTGCAACAGAATCAATCATGACGAACCCGTATCGTTCGAACTGAACCACGTTTCCGAGTTCAGAAGCGATCAACGGCTCGCCTATGCCTTCGTCTATCCCTTCTGGTCTCTTTACCAGGACTTTTATATTCTGTGTGGGCGCCCATTGGATAACCGGTACTTCTGGTTCATGATCTATAACCTTGGCCTGTAATGGGTTAACGGACTCTATTTCCACAGTGCGGAGGTATTTCAGCCGTATTTTTTTTTGCCCCTCTTCTATCTTCGCGAAATCATCGCTACTTATGTAAACTATATCGCCGGTTCTTATCTCACGGTAATCCGCTCTAGAAGGATGTTTCAAAGCCTTAACTACGAAGGAATCACCATCTTTTAACTTCAGCGCTTTCGGATTACGCACAAAAAAATATCGCGATGCGAGCGCATCCACGGCTTTCCTGTTCTCCGCGTACAAATTCTTCATACTCACCGCTATGTCTGTTTGTGTAACACCGATAGAGATAAAGAACTTACGTATCGCTTCTGACCGAAAGCCTCTTCTACGTAGTGCTTTTAGCGTTGGGAGCTGTGGATCGTCCCAGCCGTCATATTCGCCGCTTTCTATCTGTTTCCTTAGCTCGGAAGTGCTGAATTTACCGAATTCTTGCATCTTTATCCTACCCCAGAGTATTGTTCTTGGATATCGCCAGCCGAGATAGTCATATATGAATTGCTGCCTCTGTCCCGATTTCATCAGGTCCTTGCCCCTTATTATATGCGTTACACCGAGCAGATGATCTTCTATCGCAGATTCAAAATCCAATGTTGGCCATACCACATATCTGCTGCCAACCCGGGGATGATCTTTTTTTAATATTCGGAATGCAACCCAATCTTTTAAAGCCGGGTCCGCACTTGCCATGTCCGTTTTTATCCTCAGAACCGCTTCCTTCTCTTCATAAGCGCCCGTTAGCATCTTCTCCCAATTGTCCATATTCGCCATAACGCTAAGAGCTCTGTGAGGGCAAGGTTCTTCCTGCTCTTTGTATACTTTGAAAGCATCAGAAGTGCAAAAGCAGACATAAGCCGCGCTCTTTCTTAGCAGCTCCTCGGCATATTTGTAATATATATCTATACGATCAGATGCCACTACTACTTCGTCCGGTTCGGCATCTAGCCATGCGCAATCTTCAAGGTACCAGTCATAAGCATCTAATAACGGGCGCTTTACGACCGGGTCTGTATCATCAAACCTCAGAATGAATTTGCCGTTATACCGTTTCGCATATTCGGAATTTACTATTATGCCCCGGACACTGCCAAGCGTTGCAGCACCGTTTGGATTGGGTGCGAATCGCATCACAACTCTTTCGCCTTCTGTAAGTTGCAGGTCTGGTAGTCTAACTTCCTGTTTCACTTTCTCCTTTGGCTCGGCTACCAATTCTGGTGCTATCTTGGCCAATTCCGCTATTCGATCATCCTTGCTCATTAATTCTATACGCGCTATCTCTTCTTTTACCAGTGCATAAATCTGTTTTGCATCCTTTCGCAATTCGGGATTCTCACCGAGGATCTTCTTCAGCACGGCATCCACCTTAGGCGGTTTCTCATATCGTACTGCATTCTGCAAGGCTGATTTCCTTATCCTTGTTACTGTCTCTTCCATTGTGCTCTACTGATCATTTATAGTTTGATATTAAAAAACCACATTACGCGGCATAAAATTCTGTCATATCTCGATAGTTCAAAACACTTTGCCATTCTATCCACTTAAAGCTTAAAGCTTAAAGCTCGCAACAGCCTATCATTGCCGTCAGATTAACCGCAGAGTTCACATAGAGCGCAGAGGGTATAGGGTAGCTATGACATTTTATCTCATTCACAACCGGAACCAATTGTATATGGAACTTTCTCTGCGAACTCAGCGTTCTCTGCGGTAAATGAAATGTGACAAGGTCAAGCTAAATAATCAGCGCAATTTCTGCACCGTATTGTCCTTCACACTCTCTGTTACAACCTACTCCAAACAACTTTGTACCACAAACCTTTATATACGGCAAAGTATATTGTAGTAATCATGACAGAAAAAATCGAGCGACGCGGAAGCGAGCGGGAAGTTTACCGGGCAATTCAAAGCGATGGTCCGAATTGGTTTTTTACCGGTATTTCGCGCGCTATCATGGTTGTGTATTTGGTAAAATTCCTGAAGAAATATCCGCTGCCTGTGAAGGGGGTGTACCATGACAGCACAAATTGATCTGAACAAGATCGAGCAAAAAGCATATAGGGATTCACAGCAGGATGGCTTGATGGAACTCATGATGGGTCTGACCCTCATGGCATTTTGTGGCTTTTTCTATTCCACCGTTTTTGTCTTCTATATATTGTTAATTTTATTTTCTGGCAGGATTGTGGAGTCTATTCGAAAACGGTATACATATCCCAGGATCGGGTTTGTCAAGTTCCCACAGGAAAATCTCAAGCATAATTTGACCGGCGTTTTCCTTTTCGAGTTCGCAGTTATCGTGATTATATTCACCCTGATCTCGCTCTTTGGTGACGTTACGGATTATTCACAATGGGTGAAATGGTCACCATTATTCTTCGGGATGATCCTGGTCGGACCCTTTGCTCACGTAGCATCCAAATCCGGAAACGTCCGTTATACGGGATATGCAATTATGTCTCTGATTCTTGGCGGTTTCTTCTCTTTGATAGAGTTTGGGTCGGGATGTACGGGGTTGATACTCTATTTGGTTTTCATAGGTGGGTTCCTAGTCCTTTGTGGTTTGGTCCTCTTCATTCGGTTTCTGCGTAAGTATCCACTACCGGAAAAGGAGGTACCTGATGTCAGCAAGTGATTCCGACAGCGAAGACCACCAGCCCATCGCTGAGATCGACCGTTTGATCCACGAACCTGCCCGGCTCATGATCATGGCATACCTCTATGTGGTCGAAAGCGCCGACTTCCTCTTCCTGATGCACCAGACCGGGCTGACACACGGTAACCTATCCTCGCACATGAGCAAGCTAGAAGCTGCGGGATACATCGAGATCGTAAAGGAATTTGTGGACAGAAAGCCGCATACCATGCTCCAGCTCACAGACAAAGGGCGAGCGGCTTTTCAGAAGTACCGGCAGAGTATGATGCAGGTATTCGATGATCTGCCCTGAGTCACCCGGAGTAAAATCTATTTATCATCGTGACGTTTGAGTCAACAAAAAAATCGAAAAACTTTTTATATCTCTTTATGCTTAGTAATTTCACAGACAGGTAAAATAGAGGAGAAAGGGGGGTAATAAATGACAGCTAAAGGTATTTGGAAGGGGTTTTTGGGCCTTTTGGCATTATGCGTTATCTTGCTTGTTGCGTCGCCCTCTATTGCAGGTGCATGCCCCACGGGAGTTAATTGTAGCTGCAGTGATGACGCCGCCTTTGGTGCGACCCTTAGCGCAGGCATGAAAATCTCTAATGAAGAAGCAGGAATGCCGGCATACTCAAATGTTAGTGAGATGTTGACATACACAAACGCGGAATACGACTTTTCAATTGGGTATCCCTATGATTGGACAATGCAAGAAAACCTTCTGGACACTGAGGTGATATTCTACGGGCCGATAGAGGATGATTACATGATAAACGCGAACGTAATAACAGTAGAACTAGCAGCAGAGATGACAACATACGAATATGCTAAAGCCGGCCGGGATAGGTTTCCTGGAGTGTGGGTAATCGTTGATACATTCAACGACACAATTAATGGCGAATCTGTTTCGGGGCATATAATTAGAACCACAACGGATGAAGGGATTGAGGTTAAACATATGCAAGCATGTCTCGTACGTAATACGACAGCATATGTAATTGGTTTCACTGCTGCATCGAGCACATTTGACGCGGCAGAAGCGGATTACTTTGTGCCCATGTTACAAAGCTTTAAGTTCATAGAAGAAGCGGTTGGAATAGAGATTTCAATAACAAACCAGTCTAAAGTCTTGGAAGGTGGTAATTTCACTGCAATTGTAACAGTAAATGATGCTACTAACTTCACAATATTTCTGTTTAAGCTGAACTATGATCCTTCGGTCATAGACTTAATCAACGTCAAAAATTTAATCAGCATCGAAAAGAGATCTGATAGCGCAACCTCTAGTAGCTCTAGTTGGGTGTGTAGGGGTGATAAGGAAAAAGGCACAGTGCAAATTATCGCTTACTCTGATCCATTTGGGACGCTAGTTAACGGATCTGCGGAACTCGTAAGGCTTGAGTTCCATGTTGTTGGACGAGCAGGAGAAAAAAGCGTTCTTGATATTCAAGGGATTATTGGTGATTCCGCTATGGAATCAATAGAAACGATATGGGTGGACTCGGAAGTTACAGTCACGCCCCGTGAATAGGTCTGAGATCGGTTAGTGCATTCACCTTAGGGAACACACAAAAATTAATATACCCTAATTTTAGACACTGATTTACACGGATTTACACAGATTGCACTGATTTATTTATTTTTATCTGCGTTCTCATAGCTGTCCGGGGCAACATAGACCGTCATTATGTGATCTTCTTTCTCCTTTAAAGTGGCATTATAATATCTCTGCACCAATGTGCTGTCATTAATTATCCTCTAACCTCGCTCACTCCCGATTTACCATACGCCTTCTGCACCACTATTACATGAACGCTTGGATCAGTTACGCTTAACTGGCTGGGCGTGATCAATAGACATTCAGATTCTTTCATTGATGAAATCATCATCTTATATATCTCTTCTCGATTCCTCGGGTCCATGTGTATATCGAATTCGTCCACCGCTCGGAAAGGAGACCGGAGCAGTTGCTGGATGGCTAAAAGAAAAGCCATTATCAAAGATGTCTTCTCCCCTCCACTCTGTGTATAATAATCGAACAGGACCGGGGGGGAGCCTTTGAACCCAACAAAGAGTTCTAAACCCGCGTTTTCCAGATCGCCATCCGCGGTATTGACCACCCGTGCTAACCCCGTAGCACTTATACCGGCCAGAATTTGCTTAAATGAGGCGTTGATAGAATCTAAGAGGTCCATGATCGCTTTACGCCATATTTTCCGCCTCGATTCGAGTTCCTTAAGACCCTCTCGTTTATTCGATGCTACAATCTCCGATTTCTCTTTCAATTCACCAAACAACTTCGAATAATTAGAATATATCTCTTCCGTCTCTTCCGGTATCTTGCCCAGAGCGTCTATTCTTGCTGCCACCAAATTCAGCTCATTCTCTATTTCGCTCTGTTTCCTTCCCGTATCTATTCGTTCACCCGCTTTCTTCTTCAACGATGCTAAGCCCGCCAACTTCTGATTCGCTTTCTCCAGCTCTGATTTTATCGCTTTTATCGCCATTTCTAGCATGTCGCGCTTAAACTTCAGGACCTCTCCCTTTACGCGATAAGTAATATACTCATCCAGGTTAGATTCCAGACTTCGGTCAACGGCTCCGAGTTCACTTTGCACCTTCTTTATTGCTTCTGCCAGTTCTTTCGCCCTTATATCTATCTCTTTTTGTCTTTCTTTTAGTTCAGCCGCTTCTTCTTTCTTCCCTAGTTCGCGTAGCATCTGTTCTTTCTCGCGCAGATGGTCTGTTGAAAGTACAAATATCGCCTCTTCTTTCTCTAAATGTAAAAGTTCGTAAAAGTGTTCCTTAGAGTTTATCTTCCACGAGTCGAGTTTTTCCCGCCATAGATTTATCTTCTCTCTTGTATCCTCCATCTCCTCTGAGCTAGACAGAACTGCATATTCCTTCACTTCGAGCCGTTCTTCGAGCTGCTTTGATGCCGCTTCCTGTTTTATTACACGAACCCATATCGCCTCTCTCTTCAGCCATTTTCTTCGCTCCTCCAGCTCGTCCCTCTGCATATACTTCTCGTGCATCTCTTTCCAGTAGCCAAGGCTCTCTTCTGCTCGCCCTAACAATTCGGAAATAGACTCATCTTCACTTATGATAGATTCAAGCCGGTTCTTCGCTTCTACCACCTTCTCTCGATAAGAGCCGAAGCCAACAGCATCCTCTAAAAGCTTCAGCTTCTCCTGTGGTGATGTCAAGCAGAATTGTTCCATTGTGTTTTGATGCATTATTATCAACATATTATTCGGGTCTAGTCCAAAACCTTGGAACAGCCTGGCAACTTCTTCATAGCTCACCTGCTTGTAATCCGCTTCCCACCAGTAATTCCCATCGTTCTTCAGATACCGGGACAGCAGGAAAGTATCGGCATCAGAAAAGCTTATTGGTCTCTTTCCGTTCTTCGCTTCGTTATCGAAGACTAAAGTAATCCTTCCGAGTTCCTTTCCCCGTCTTATCAAATCCCTCAGCCGTCTACTCCGTTCGGTATATATCTGACCCAAAGCGACAGAAATAGCCAATAGAATGGATGATTTGCCCGCACCGTTAGGACCCGAAATCAGATTGATTCCCTGCTTCAGCGGTATTCGCGCGTATTCGTACGACATGAAATTTTCTAATATTATCTCCTTCAGCCAGATGTTGGGCTCTGAGTCGGTGGATTTCGGCATTTTTGCGGGCTTTATTGATATGACAATTTTACTTTGTGGAAGTTAAAGGTTTTATTTAACCTAACTCTAATACCACAGGGATACAATGAGCGAAGAAGAAGAAAAAGCAGAAGAAAAGAACTTGAGTATTTTTTTGTGCTTAGGTATGGCTGTTTTACTAGTGCTCACACAAGTAATAGCAGTACTGCTTGCGGCACCATTTGCAGCTTCGGGCATAAAAGCTTTTCAAGATCCGGAGTCAATATGGAATACCGTATACTTCATTATCCTTATTATAGGGTTCACCGCACTTATACTTCTAGTGCTCAAATTTGGGGGCGATAGACTTGTTCAGTTCATAATGCTCGCTGCGGTGGCAGTAACGATGTATTATGTAATGGCTGTTCTTGTTCCTTATGGCTATGTCCCGATAGTTATCACTATCGCACTTACTGTTCTCCTTTATATATTTCCGGAATGGTATATCCTCGATGCAACAGGCTTGGTAATAGGGGGCGGTGCAGCAGCGATGTTTGGTATCTCGCTTAACATAATTCCTGTAATACTCTTAATGATACTATTGGCAATATATGATGCGATTTCGGTGTATAAGACGAAGCATATGGTATCATTGGCGGAATCCATCGTGGCTATGCGATTGCCGATCCTTTTTGTTCTGCCGCGTAAGCGGAATTTCTCTATTGTGAAGAATAGCGATATGGGTGAAGCGTTCTTCATGGGACTTGGTGATGCGATTATACCGTCTATGTTAGTTGTGTCTGCATTTGTGAACTACACAAGTGCAGCACCTGCGTTGGGTGCGGCACTAGGGACTTTAGCGGGTTATGCGGTACTGAGCAGAATTGCAGGCCGAGGGAAGCCGCACGCCGGACTGCCGTTTCTTAATTCCGGTGCGATAATAGGGTTTGTCATAGGACTAGCTCTGCTTGTTTGAGCCAATCTTTAGTTCTTCTTGCCATTTTGAGTTTATTATATTTGTAGAGCTTTTTTTTAGCCCATCTACGAGTCCATGAGCATAGTTTATACAGCCAAAAGCAGTGAAGAAGTCACCTTTTTTAAGGTAATATTTCGTGTCTTCATAGTATCTCTTTGCGTTATCTACCACCTCTTTCTCATTGCCATCGAGCGATAAGGAATCTAGCTCAGCTATGCTATCTTCAAAAAGAGCTATGTCCTTCTTTATCCTGTCTGTTTCGCTCATCCACTCATCGCCTTTTACAACCACAAACTTGTATAGCGGGCATTTCCCCGGAGTCTGACTTAAAGCTTTAGAAATTTTTTGTATACTATGGCGTTAGTTCTTCGTTCCCCACTCACCATTTAGCAGTCTATTTAAGGTCTCTTCAATTGGCTCATCCGAATACGTTAGTGCCAATATGCCTAGCTCTGCCGGATCAATACCGATAAATTCTACGTATTCCTCGGGCGTTAAACTGCTCAGATCTGCCCACGCTTTCTCGAAAAGATAAGTTTGTCGGGCCCTCTCTTCATCTGTGATCATGTTCATTTTATATGTTGGAACTGGAAGTATATACTATCTTTGAATTATTCGTTTGGCTATACCTTATAAACACGAGCTGATACAGACTTATAGGCGAAAATGTGGATTAATACGACTCGCTCTGTCTCTTGAACAATTTGGAGTCCCGCAGTTTCGACCAACTCCTCTTAAAGTTGCGCGATCTGGTTGCGGATACAACGAAACGAGCAATCGTTATTATAACTTCTACCTATAAATTTAATTTGTGACACAGATTTACACGGATTTACACTGATTTGATTTCTTCTGCGTTCATCAGCGTTAATCTGTGTCAATAAAAATTCGATTTTAGTCGGAGATTATGCGTTCTCAAGAAAGCACCCTTCGGGTGCAAATCAATTGTAGCTAAGG
>CBDAFQ010000167.1:0-4114 GCA_965195275.1 uncultured ANME-1 euryarchaeote
GGTCCTTTTGAGGTTGAAAGTGCAGTTGATTCACATGAGGCAGTGCTTGAATGTGCGATGATTCCAAGCCCTGACCCTATAAGAGGAGAGATCGTTAAGGTTTTTGTTGTCTTAAAGGCGGGATACGAACCATCAGAAAAACTTATCAACGATATTCAGCAGCATGTCAAACGGATAACTGCGCCATATAAGTATCCGAGAGAGATTGAATTTGCTAAAGAGCTCCCAAAAACTATTAGTGGTAAAATTAAGCGTAAAGAGCTCAGAACCATGGAGTTTGAGCGAAAGAGAGAGGTGATTGAAAAGCTTAAAGAGAAAGGTTTGTGGCAGAGGTCGGACTAGATCCCCATCAAATCTTTTCGATTATAGCGATAAGCTCCAGAAAGCGCAGATAGATTAATTAGGAAGAAAAAAAACATGATAGAACCGCATGGCCCACGAGCAAAGGAGATCATATACCGAGATAGTAATGTAATGTCATCGTGTATGTCGCGTCCCTATCCGCTGGTAATAGACAGAGCCCGAGGAGCTACCATCACAGATGTGGAAGGGAAAACGTACATAGACTTTGTGGCGGGCATCGCAGTGATGAATGTCGGCCATTCAAACCCTGAGGTTTCGGGTGCCGTAACTACTCAGATGGAAAAGATGGCTCACTGTGCTTTCACAGACTTCTTTGCCGACCCACCTGTCCGACTTGCTGAAAAGCTGAAGCAGTTGACCGGATATGACCGCGTGTTCTTCAGTAACAGCGGTACCGAGTCTGTTGAGGCCGCCATCAAACTGGCAATGTGGAAACTGCACAGGCAGAGTATGTTGGGCTTTTACGGTGCCTTTCATGGCAGGACATTAGGTTCACTTTCCTTGACGTGTTCAACGGTCAAGCATAAGGAACACTTTCGGCGGAAACCTGTTAGCTTCGGCTGCGTCACTTGCTGCTTTGAATTTCATGGAGCGGGAAGATATTGGAACCCGAGCTAAACAACTGTGAGATCATATTATGTCGCGGCTGCGAGAGCGGCAATCTAAGTATCCTGCTATCGGGGATGTGCGGGGCTTGGGTCTGATGATAGGAGTCGAGATTGTAAAGCCTGATGGGTCCATAGACTCTGATACCAGGGACAGGATTATGGTTGAAGGGTTCAAGGAGGGTATCGTACTACTGCCATGCGGCGACTCGGGCATACGTTTTTCACCACCTCTTGTCATAACAAAGGAGGAGGCGGATACGGGTCTGGACAGGTTCAGAGAGGCATTGAAAAAGGTTTTTGCCTGAGTTCTTCGAGGTTCGCATGATACCACCGATGTGGTTAAGGGCTTTGCACCTGAGTTATTTAATTTGCTGGTATAACCTTTTATTTAAGTAAAGCTTAGAGTAAACATAATAACATGGAAGTAATAGCAGTTGGTGGTTACGAAGAAGTTGGTCGAAACATGACCGCGGTGCGGGTCGATAACGAAGTCTTGATCTTTGATATGGGGTTGTGTCTCGATAAGCTGCAAGATAGCGAAGAAGGAAAAGAATCGTACACTACGAAGCAACTCATTGCTATGGGTGTGATACCGGATGACTCTGTGATTCCAAAGAAAGATGTGGCCGCGATAGTTTGCAGTCACGGACACCTGGATCACATTGGCGCGGTCGATCGACTCGCGAGCGCGTATCAGTGCCCAATTATTGGTACGCAATACACGATCGAACTTATCAGGAGCATGGCAAAGAACCAGGAACTCGTGACACTCAACCCAGGGGAGGTACTCGATATATCACCCAATTTTGCCTTAGAATTGGTCCACGTGACTCACTCCATTCCCCATTCGACAATCGCTGCGGTTCGCACGCCGGAGGGGAGCATAGTGTATGCGAATGATTTCAAGTTCGACAACTATCCAATACTGGATACGAAAACGGATTACTCGAAGCTAAAAAAGCTGGGTAAGGAAGGTGTGAAACTACTCATTTGCGAGAGCGTGCGTGTTCAAGAAGGGGGGAAGTCTGCCTCTGAGTCGGTGGCTCGCGAGCTGCTCAAAGACCTAATGGTACCTGATGAGTCAACGTACTTTCTTGCCTCGTTCTCTTCGCATATCGCGCGGATTCACAGTATCTGCGAATTCGCCAAGAAAATGGAACGAAAACCAGTATTCCTCGGTCGCTCACTCAAGTTTTATGTCTTGACCGCGGCGAAACTCGGGATCATCACGCTTCCGGATACTGTCAGGTTTATTGATCGGTACCCGAAAGTCAGTAAGTTTTTAGCACAGGTGAGTGAGAACGATACCAGCCGGGAATACATTTTCCTGGCCACCGGCAACCAGGGTGAACCAAACGCTGTTCTATCAAGAATAGCGATTGATAGTCCACTGCCGCTTACCAACAACACGAAGGTTATATTCGCTTCGGAAACAATACCCTCACCAATAAATATAGCGCACCGCGAAATACTCGAGCGCAGGTTACGTACGCACAGCGTGCGCATCTATAAGGACGCTCACGTTAGCGGTCACGCTCGGAGAGAGGACCATCGTGACTTAATCAGGATGCTGCAGCCGGAAAACATAATACCCAGTCACGGTGAGATCGAGAAACTCGCAGCGTACGCTGAACTCGCGAGTGAAGAGGGATATGATGTGGGTAAGAACTTACATTTGCTGCACAACAGCAAAGTATTGGGGATTTAATCGTGTGTTTTAGGGGTACTCTATCTATAATGGTGGCTATGTGGCGTGGCTCAACAAGATTACCCTTGTTATGGTGTTTTGGGGACGTAGAAATTTGAAAGCGTGCATATACAAGCTTCTTTCAGAGCGGTTTCGGGTTTCTGTCTTGTCGCAGCCAATAATGCCAGCGCAACTACTATAGTCTTTCCTTATATAAGTCACAATTCAAAAGGCTAAAAACAAGCAATTATTTTTATCCCGGTCAAATCTCCCGCTAGTTCTTCTATATCCGTTTCGGGTTTTTGGGGCCGTTGTTTTTCCGAGCTGAATTAACGAATATAAAATCCAAATGAAGCCTCACATAAATCTTTGAAAAAAAAGAAATAAAAGAGAAAGCTATAGGAACGCTATAGCTTTGGAAATGTTTATATGAGAAGCGTAATGCACCTTCATTCCACAACTACATCTGCAAATCCAACTCTTCTCGATACCTTATTTACCCGTATTTTCACACTATCCTCTTTTTTCGTGTTGGGTACAAAAACAACAAAACCCTCAATTCGAGCTATTCCATCGCCTTCTCTACCTACTTCCTCTATCTTCACGTCGTAGGTCTTACCAACCTCTATAGGGGAATCAAATCCCCTTCCTTCTCCACTATATTCCATACTTTTCTAAACCTCTTTTTCATTTTTTAGTTCGTGATACAAAAAAAAGTCGCTTATTTCTCGTTACCACTACTAACTACTATAGCCTTTTCTTATATATAAGTCACCACTCAAAAGCTGAAAACCGCCAATCATTTTTACTTGGGTCAAATCTCCCGCCCGTTCTTCCATAGTCGCTTTGAGGTATTGACCGCAGATCCAAAAATAGAAAAATAATCTTAAAATGTAGTGAACTGCGCAATATGTCCAAAATACAATAGCCCCTTTCTTTTTTGTTCAGTTTCATCTAAAGGTGGCCTAGCCTTGTAAACAAATATTGATAGGATAACCCCAACAATAGATGAAATAATAAAAGCTACAACTATAAAATAAAAAATACCTGATATGTTATTATTATCTAATTTCTGAACGTGTTCAAATGTATTTGCTAAAATCGAAGTGCCTAACCCAATACTTATCAATAGACTTTGGATTGAAAGGGATATATTTGCCTTAGTGTCGGCAAACGAGATCATATCTTGGGTATTCCTATATGCATGTGAAACAAATTCGATCTTTTTTCCAATATCCAAAGACATCCCTCTTTTTTTCTCTCTCAGCATCTTATCTTTCTTCGCCTATTTTACCCTTTTGCTCACGATTGCGTATAACTTTCTGAGCGTATCTGAAGTCCAGCCGTTAGGCTGGATTTGGGCGGAGCGTAGCGAAGCCAGATACGCTCTGTTAGGCGTCGTCCTGCATCAGTTCTCTCCTAATCGTTGCTAAGACATCACCAAATGTTTCGCGTA
>CBDAFQ010000168.1:0-9248 GCA_965195275.1 uncultured ANME-1 euryarchaeote
ACTGAGCAAAAAAGCAGGTATCTCAAACATCCCATGCGGCACTATAGCAAGAAAGACAATTAGACCCTCCTCCTGCGCGAACCAGCCGATCAAGCCGCCATTGAGAATTACAGAAAAGAGTGGAAATATACCTAATAGCGGCCCCAATATAATATCAAGGAAACAAGTGAAGGCGTTATTCAGAAATATCACAACGAAAAAAAACATAAAAATCAGCCATGCTGGGTAAATATCTGTAAAATCCTTTATGCCCTCACTAAGCTCCTCAATCCACTCTAAAGGCGCACTAAATACTTCGCTTAGAATACCATTATAGCCAATAACAATAGCGCCAATAAAAATAATGGAAACGAACAAGCAGTAGAACCTGAGCGAATAAAGATATTCCCGCAACGATATGTCATTGTCCATTTTTTAGGTGTATAGGTGTCAGGTTTTAGGTTTCAGGTGCTTGACTCGAGATACTGAGAACTCACACCTGACAACTCATACCTCATACCTTCAAATACTACTATTTAATTAATTAGAGATAAGACTTAAACTTTTGTGCTAATTCTCTCGTCTCTGCCATATAATCTTTTCCAAGAACAACCTTTTCCAACTTGTATCTCACATCCGAAGCAGCAACATAAACCGCTAATTCTACCGCTCCACCTTTAGCTGTTGCATGCACGCCCACGGGAAGCGAGCACCCACCACCAATTACTTTTAATACCTCCTCTTCCACTTCCGCTTCTATCCTCGTCTCGGAATCGTCTATCTGCTTTAAGATCTCACTCTCTTTCGACCCCCGCCTCGCAACCACAGCGATTATACCCTGTCTGGGCGAAGGCACAAAAGGGTCACGATCAAGCCGTTCATATTCTATATCCATCTTCAGCCGCTCAAAGCCCGCTTCTGCGAGAATCACACTATCGTATTCGCCTCTTCTAAACTTCGCTATTCGCGTGTCCACATTGCCCCGGATGTCCTTTATCGTTACTTTTACGCCTCTTTCGCCTACATAGTTCAAAAATTGATACCGCCGCCTCACACTTGAGGTCCCTATTATAGCTCCTTCCGGCATATCGTCTAATCTATACCGCGACACGAGCGCATCATAAGGCGAATCACGAGGCAAAACCGCTGACGTCTCTAACTCTTCCTCCCGCTCTGATGGCATATCCTTCATGGAATGTACTGCGAGGTCGATTTTACCATCCAAAAGCATCGTATCGAGCTTTTTAACAAAAACGCCTATCGTTGGCATTTCATATAAACCCCTGTCAGTCAGAACATCCCCCAAACTCTGCACGGTCTTTATCTCACATTCCACACCCAATTCGCTCAACTTTTCACAGACTTTTTTTGTCTGCACTAGCGCCAGATTACTACCTCTCGTTCCTACAATCATTAGTTATAATATAATATTATTTCTCTGGTAATTCTTTCTTTTTATCTGCGTTAATCAGTGTTAATCTGTGTCTATAGACTTTTTATATGTCTTTTCTTTTGGTGGGCCGTAAATACCTGACCGATGAATCGCGACCCTATATACTCTGTGTTCTCGAGAAACTCTGCGGTTATTCTGACACTGTCTATCAAGTCAAAACGACGTGCTATAAGAGAACGTATATTGCGTTGTAGTTTGCAATTTTCGTCTCAATTTCCTTACATCGTCACGATAAATAAGTATTTCGTCACCGCCCACCTCTTCTTTTCCTAATATCCGTCTCACTATTTCACTATCCTGCTTCCCACGCACCTTCGCGATACCTCTACCATAGTCGGGCGTTAATTCTATGTATATCGGCAGTCGCAATTTAGCATAATCCTCTTTCGGGATCAGTTTCGCGATGAACGCCAGTTCTTCTCGTTTTATTCGATAAACGGTCTTATCTCTTCCCTGCACGCATGGTTTAGCCTCCTTTAGCAACGTTAAAAGCGTCTTTCTTTCAACGGGCAAATGCTTATTTAGCGTTTGAACCATCTTCACGATATTTTTATCGTCAAATCCTGCCATTACCCTCACCTCTTATTACACAATATAAGGGTAACCTTTATATAGAACTAAAAATATACTTACAGCTAGTGATATAGAAATAATGGCACAATTAGGTGGAACACCAATATTAATATTGAAGGAAGGTAGTGAACGAACAAGAGGTAAGGACGCACAGAGCAGGAACATACTTGCAGCGAAGACCATTGCTGCTGCAATTAAGTCCACTCTCGGTCCAAAAGGGATGGACAAGATGTTAGTGGATTCGATGGGCGATGTTGTCATAACGAACGATGGGGCGACGATATTAAGGGAGATGGATATAGAGCACCCAGCGGCGAAGATGATGGCGGAGATAGCGAAGACACAAGACGAAGAGGTTGGAGATGGTACAACGAGCGCAGTCGTTCTTGCAGGCGAGTTGCTGAAGAAAGCGGAAGATCTTCTAGACCAGGAAGTGCATCCAACATTGATTGCAACCGGGTATAGATTAGCGGCAGAGAAAGCGTACGAAATCTTAAATGGGTTAGCATACGACATCACACCAAAGGATACAGACTTGCTAAGAAAGATAGCAGCGACTTCTATGACCGGCAAAGGTGCTGAGGTAGCAAAGGATATGCTGACCGACCTTACAGTGGATGCGGTGAAAACGATAACGGAAAAAGGCGTGCATGAGATCGATATAGACCACATAAAGTTGGAGAAGAAGGTAGGCGGCAGCGCTGAAGATACAAAGTTGATAAGTGGTATGGTAATAGACAAGGAGCGTGTGCATCCGGGAATGCCGAAGAAGATTGAGGATGCAAAGATAGCACTAATAAATTCCGCTTTTGAGATAGAGAAGACCGAAGTGGATGCTAAAATAGAGATTACCGCACCCGATCAGCTAAAAGCGTTCCTGGACGAGGAAGAGAAGATGCTGAAGGATATGGTGGACAAGGTAACAGCGAGTGGCGCAAATGTACTTTTCTGTCAGAAAGGGATAGACGACCTGGCACAGCACTATTTGGCAAAGGCCGGTGTAATGGCTGTTCGAAGAGTAAAAGAGAGCGATATGAAGAAGTTGGCCAGTGCAACCGGTGGGAAGATATTGACAACCTTAGAGGAAGTTAGACCAGACGATCTTGGAAAAGCAGGGCTGGCTGATGAACGAAAGATAAGCGGAGAAGAGATGATATTCGTGGAAGAATGCAATAATCCGAAAGCTGTATCTATACTGCTGCGAGGCGGGACAGAGCATGTAGTGGACGAGTTAGAGCGCGGTATGCACGATGGGCTGAGAGTAGTTGCTTGCGCACTGGAAGATGGCAAATATGTAGCCGGAGGCGGATCTGCAGAGATAGAACTGGCACTCAAACTGCGTGATTATGCTGCAAGTGTAGGTGGCAGAGAACAACTGGCGATACAGGCGTTTGCAGATGCGCTCGAAGTCATTCCAAGGGCGCTTGCTGAGAATGCAGGCTTAGATCCCATAGATATGCTCGTGGCACTTAGGTCTGCACACGAGAAGGGTGAGAAGACTGCCGGCTTAGACGTGTTCAAAGGCGAGCCAACGGACATGAAAAAAGCGGGTGTTATCGAGCCTTTACGGGTGAAGACACAGGCTATTAGCTCGGGAACAGAGTCAGCAACGATGATTTTGCGTATAGACGATGTAATAGCATCGAGTTCGGCTGGTATGCCTCCAGGTGGCGGTATGCCTCCAGGAATGGAAGGGGAATATTAAATTTTTTCCCCTCTTATTTTTTTATTTTTAAGATTCTAAATAAGGGAAGGTAGCGTAAAAAATGGGGCGAATAATAGGTATTGATCTCGGAACGACGAACTCAGAAGCGGCTTTTGTTGATGAAAGTGGTGATGCAAAGATAATACCAAGTGCGGAAGGAAGCGCATACGGCGGGAAGATGTTCCCATCGGTGGTTGCATTTACAAAGGATGGTCAGCGGTTAGTAGGCGTAGCCGCAAAGAGACAGGCGGTAGTTAATCCCGAAGGTACTGTAAGAGAAGCGAAGAGGCGGATGGGGAGTACCGAGAAGATATATGTGAAGACCGTAGATAAGAATTTTACACCGCAAGAGATCTCCTCAATGATATTGCAAAAGATAAAAGCGGATGCCGAGGCGTATTTAGGTGAGGGTGTGGATGCGGCAGTTATCACAGTGCCGGCCTATTTCGATGACAATCAAAGACAGGCGACCAAGGATGCCGGTGAGATCGCAGGTTTTGTGGTAAAACGGATAATAAACGAGCCTACTGCGGCAGCAATGGCTTATGGACTTGGAAAAGGTGGAGAATATAAGGTTGCCGTTCTCGACTTTGGTGGCGGTACTTTTGACGTTACTATCATGGACGTAGGCGAAGGTGTATTTGAGGTACTTTCTACAAGCGGTGATACTCATCTGGGTGGAACTGATATGGACACGGCCGTAATAGATTGGCTCATAAAGGGATTTAAAGATAAGGAAGGGGCGGATTTGAGTGACGACCTTACGGCGACACAGCGAATACGAGACGAATCGGAACGAGCAAAGATAGAACTCAGTTCATCTGTTTCTACTACTATTAATTTGCCTTTCATTGCCGTTGTGGGTGGCGAGCCGAAGCATCTTGAGGTAACGCTCACGAGGGCTAAATTAGAAGAACTTGCAGAGCCGACACTGAAAAGGCTCGAGCCACCTATAAGAAACGCGTTAGGCGATGCAAAGCTCTCGCCTGGAGACATAGATAAGATACTCCTTATCGGCGGACCCACGAGGATGCCGATAGTGAAAGAACGATTTGAAAGGATACTGGGTAAAAAGACGGAAGGCGGTGTTGATCCCATGCAATCGGTCGCCAGGGGTGCTGCGGTACAGGCAGGTATCCTTAGCGGAGAGGTAAAGGAAGAGATAGTTCTGCTTGATGTTACGCCCCTTACGCTTAGTATTGAGACCTTAGGTGGTGTTGCAACTACATTGATAGAGAGAAACACAACGATACCAACGAAGAAATCACAGGTATTCACGACTGCCGCAGAGAATCAGACGAGCGTGGAGATTCATGTCGCACAGGGCGAGCGGCCGATGGCTGTGGATAACACCTCGCTAGGTAGATTCCATTTAGATGGTATCCCACCGGCACCACGAGGTATTCCTCAGATCGAGGTCACATTTGATATTGATACAAGCGGGATTTTGAACGTCATGGCAAAGGATAGGGGTACGGGAAAAGAAGCATCTATACGTATAACCGCGTCAACAAAACTCGCCAAAGATGATATAGACCAAATGGTGAAAGAGAGTGAGAAATACAGCGAAGAGGATAAAAAGCGGAAGGAAGAGGTGGAACTCGTAAATCAAGCAGATTCGCTCGTTTACACCTCCGAGAAGACGATAAGTGAGCTTGGCGATAAGATAAGTAAAGAGCAGAAAGGGAATGTAGAGCGTGCTAAGGATAAACTGAAAGAGTCGCTAAAGGCAAAAGACATGGCAAAGATAAAAACTGATGTGGATGAATTGACGAAAGCACTGCACGAGGTTTCTGCTGTGATCTATCAGGAGGCACAGAAGATGGCTGCTGAGGAAGCGGCTAAGCAAGAGGGAGAAGAGAAAGGGAAAGGAGAGAAGAAGGGAGAGGGCGAAGGCGATTACGTTGATGTCGATTATGATGTGACGGGAGAGGGCGAGAAGAAGTGATCCTCTCTCTTCTCCTAAATAAAGAACTTGCGCAATGCAATGAGGGGAGGGAAATCATAAATCCTAAGCTCTAAACAATTTCAAAATCCAAAAACCCGATATTGACCATTTACGTCAACCACGCGTATCAAGGTCAAATCTCATACCATCTCTCGCTGCTATTACTTCCACACCCGTCTCTTCGCTCAACTGCTTCGCTATTGCCCATGGCTTATTTCTCAACATGGTCATCCCGAAATGTGTAAGTATTGCAACTCTTGGCCGCTTCACGTCTATAATCTTTTTCGCATCTGCCACGCATAGATGATCCACACCCTCTCGCCTTTGATACATCGCTACGTTCAGCACGAGCGTTTTACCACCGTAATAATTCTCTAAACCATTGAAATAGCGTGTATCCGCAATAAAGGACACTTTAGGCTCTTCTTCGTCTTTTAGCCCTATGTTCAACCCATACGTTTCCACACCATGCACGTGCCTTTTAGGTGTATTTATCATGATTTCACCAACGGTATAGGTACCACCTTCCTTTAGCACTTCTATCCGTTCTAAAAGCCCTTTATAATGGTTCAAGACAATTGCATCGCCTTCGTCTGTTAGGGCATCGTTTGGACAGAGGAGCACCCCTCTGTGCTTGAATCCGCCCTTTGTCATCGCTTCTATCATCACGTTTACGTCATTGGAATGGTCTAAATGCTTATGCGTCAGGACAATAGCATGCAGCTTAGCTGGGTTGAGCTTCGGCTTACTGGACGCAAACTTAACCAACGTGCCAGGACCCGGGTCTATAAGGATATTTGTACCGTTTAAGCTAAGAACAGTGCCTGCAGAAGATCGAAATTGTGTTATCATTACGAATCGGGCACCCGCAGTGCCTAAAAATCTTATTTCATCCTTTTCTTTTCCTGTCATTGCAATACCTCAAACTTTATTTCTTAGAGATAGTATCTTCTTCCTTTATTTCTTTCCGCCTACACCAGCTCAAATCCCCTGTGCAAGCCTAATTCACTCGCTATATCTATTACATCTCGGTATTCACTCATATTTATACCTCTGTTCAGTTCCTTATACTCGTACGCCTTATACATAGGCCTATATTGTAGCAGTAGGTTCACATATGATTCCGTTGATATTTCGGTAGCAATAAACTTAAGAACCTCTGAAGAGCCTGCTAATCCGTTTGGAAGCACTAAATGCCGTATCAGTAACCCTTGCCATGCTATTCCATCCACTTTCAAATCGCCTACCTGACGGTGCATCTCCTTTACCGCCTCTTTACAGACCGTGAAATAATCGGGTGCATTGGAGTATCTCTCGCCACTTTCCACATCGCCATACTTTATGTCCGGCATGTATATATCGACAATACCATCTAGCAACTCAATGGTGCTTTTTGCCTCGTATCCGCCACAATTGTAAACGATAGGGATCTGAAGCCCCTTTTCTATTGCTATTCTCAGCGCTTTCACGATCTGCGGCGTGTAATGCGTAGGAGTGACGAAATTTATGTTATGACAACTGCTCTTTTGCAGATTGAGCATGTGAATCGCAAGTTCTTCCTCCGTCATCCTCTGTCCATATCCTAAGTGGCTTATGTCATAGTTTTGGCAGTAAACGCAGCCAAGGTTACAGTTAGTAAAGAATATCGTTCCCGAGCCATAAGTCCCAACTAACACATCCTCTTCTCCAAAATGTGGCTGCACGCCGGATACCACCAAATTTTTATCTGATTTGCAATATCCCTTCTCGCCCCTGTTTCGATTAACGCCACATCCTCTCGGACATAGTTTACACTCGTTTAGCATATCCTCAAGCGTCTCTATCCGTTCTTCAAGCTCGCCTCTTTCGTATGTCGCAATATATGCTGGCATGTTTACTAAACATAATGGATATTATTTACTCTTCGTGATTGTCCCGAGAACCGCCAATAAATCCTTAGTTGCCTTTCTCACGGCACCTTCTGAATTATACCTCTGCTTCCAGCCCAATTTATTTAGTTTTGACGCATCGAGCGACATAACAGGTACATCGCCTTTCCAGCCCCTTTTACCGCCGGTGAATTTGAAATTGGGCGTGGTGTGCAGCTCTTCACACACAATCTCTGCAATTCGCATCACGCTTATCATGTCATCCGATCCGATATTGAAGATATTCACCTTTTTATTAGCTTCCGGTTTTGAACTTATGCCCGCAAGCATGGCGTCTATGCAATCATCCACGTAGATATATGATTTCGTTTGTTTGCCATCACCTAAGATTTCCAACTCGTTCGGATTGGATCGGATCTTATTGATGAAATCGTAAATTACACCGTGCGAGGACCGTCTGCCTATAACATTCGCAAACCGATATAACCAGGCTTGCATCTCAAAGGTATGGCAGTAAGAAGCGATAAAAGCTTCGCCGGCAAGTTTCGAGGCGCCATATAGCGAGATGGGGATAGTTGGATATTCTTCCGGGGTGGGCAGTATATGCGCCTCGCCGTAAACGGTGGAAGTGGAAGTGAAGAGAATCCTCGGCACTTCTTTTCGCCTCATTGCTTCCAGCACATTATAGGTTGCGATTACATTTTGCTCTAAATGAACTCTTGTATCTTCCGCACCTAGCCGCACCTCGGGATTCGCAGCAAGGTGCCAAACCGCATCAACACCGTCAAAAACGGCTGTTATATCGCTATGTAAGAGGTCTAGCTTATGAAACCGGAAATTTTCTTCGCCTATATGCGGGTTTATGAATTCTTCGTTCCCGGAGCTTAAGTTGTCCAGGACTAAAATCTCATGTCCCGCGTCTAGTAACCTATCAACCAGATGCGAACCTATGAATCCCGCTCCACCGGTAACAATTATTTTCATTTTCTCCTGGCTATAGGATAAGTCCCGAGAATTTTCAACATTGCCGCTTTCTTTTCAACGCCTTCTAACGCTTCTTGTATCTTCGCTTCTTCTAAGTGCCCTTCGCAATCGATATAGAACATGTAATCGCCCAATGCGCGCTTGGAAGGTCGCGACTCGATCTTCGTAAGGTTTAGTCCACGCAGAGCGAATTCGCCTAATACCTCGTATAAAGCACCTGGACGCTCTTTTAAATATAACAGTATCGAGGTCTTGTCCTTGCCAGTAGGTGCGGCTTTAATACCGGACGAAGAAAGCACGACAAATCTCGTAACGCTATCCTTGTCCTGCACATCTTCCGCTAATATATTAACCCCGTACCTCTTCGCTGCTTCTGCGGAAGCCAATGCCGCTATTTCTTCTGATTGCGCGGCCAGCTTCGCGGCACTTGCCGTGCTGTCCACTGATTTCAGCGCAACACCCTTCAATCGTTCCCGTATAAATTGCTTACATTGCGCTAATGCATGATGATGTGAAACTATCTTCTTTATTTCTGTGAAAGAGCCATTGAAAAGTAAGCAAATCCTTATTGGCACTAAAACTTCACCTACTATTTGCATCTCGTCTGCATTCTCGCTCGAAAGCACATCTAACGTATCGCCTACAGACCCCTCTAAGGAATTCTCTATGGGTACAATCCCATAATTCACCTCTTTTTTTAATATGCTCTCGGAAACGTCAAATATCGTCTCATAATAT
>CBDAFQ010000169.1:0-26144 GCA_965195275.1 uncultured ANME-1 euryarchaeote
TGATAATCTCGTCTTTGTCCATCCTCATCTAGATAGGGTATTGTTCTCATAATATAATAGTTTTTCGGTTTTAACCGGATTTTAGATGGCTGTTGCTGGGGGAAGGATGAAATGGTTGTAGATGGAGCTAAACACATACAAATTTAGTTTAGTTTTGTTTAGTAAATCAGTGTAAAATATGCATCTTAAATAGGATAGGGCGCAGTTATACTTTATATACAGCGAGAAATCCTAATATCTAAACACAAAATACTAAACAAACTTTATATACGCACTACCCGTATGGTGGTTGAAATGGCGAAGCGGATATTTAAAAAGGAGGTGAAGAAGGATGGAAACCATATGTATCCCCCGGAAGAGATATGAATATCTGATAAAATACGAGCGATTGGTAGATATGGAATTTGAAGAGAAGTACTCTGATGAGTTTATAGCAGAGGTCAAAGAGCGCGAGGAAGCATATGCGAGGGGTGAATACATAGAAGTAAAGAATAGGAGAGAAAGGGAAAAACTATTTGAGTCCCTATGATTGATTCAGAGATGAGATACAAGGAGAGATATACAAAACCTTTCCTATTCATAAACTTACCTCCCTTTCACTCCACTCGATGAACATTCCAAAGGTGTTCTCACATCTCATTTTCCTGATAAAAGCATCATTCGGTGTTTCAAAGTATTCCGGATCAAGTGCCCCATGGACACGATTATTGTACCACTCTGTGAATGGTGCATAGGCCCGTGTCACGAATTTACCTTCTATCCATAGCGCAATATAGCAGCAACGCCACCAAAAGCTCGCTTTAACTGCGCACCTTCCTCAAACTCAGTCGAAATTAGTTCCACCTCTGACCCTATCACCTCGGCCATATCCACCAAATCGTGCACAAGCTCCTTATCTAGCTCTTCTGAGACCAAAAGCGTATCCACCGCACCCTGTTCCAATTTCCGCCGTACTTCTCGTTCCCCGTATGCCACCAGAGTATCCTTATTAACCAGTAGTTTCATGAGCTTGGTCATCAGCTTCCTCTCACGCACCAAATCCAACCCCTCTAATACCTCTTCCGCTTTGTCTACGAGTTCATAAAGTCCCGATTCATCCGTATAGGCGACATCAAAAATACCAAGAATCTTATCTTGTAACTCATAATGCAGGAAAGACCCCTTTAAAAATTCCTCCTTCGTCGGACTGGGACCACCAATCAAAATGCCTTTCAGGTTCATATGAAGCAATGCCTGTGTTGTATGTTCGCCTATTCGCTTATAAAAATCACCGATTGCTATTAGCCGCAGCCGCTGGAATCTCGGTGCCGACTGCCCACCTTTTCTCATCTTTCCTGGAACTGCGGAGGTTATGTGCTTCAGCGACTCTATCACCTTCCCATTCAATAGACCGATAGTTGCCTCTCTTTTGTCAAGCACAATCAAGCCGTATTTTTCGTGCTCGTCCACTAGATCTTCCAGCGGCTCGAGGAAGAAGCTCGAATCACAATGGTAGATATAGGAATGTATCTTCGCTGGCGGCTCCACAATGAATGTTTCTATATCTGTCCTGTCCCCTACCTTCGCTACGGCGCCGCAGAAAATAACCAACCCGTTCTCATCCACACGCACGTACCGCAGCTTTGCTAATATGGAATCCAGAGAGCTCTGAACGTTAGTACGAGTTGTTTTACTCTTTATGTTCATCGCCTGTCCGTACTCCGAACGGAGCTGAGAAGTAACATCTGAGATCTGTTTATCCTGCGGGATGTAAACAGAAACGAGCTCGGTACCTCGCCCGGTCTTTTCCCTCAGTTCTTCCAACATCTTCCTGAATTCATATTTCTTTATCTGGTCCATATCATTCGCCCAACACAGTATTTAGTTTAGTTTAGGTAACAGTGATAAAATAAAATCCTAAAGGTTATATGCCGAAAACCGTCCCCAAGAGAGGCAGTTTTATTGCGGCAACCGGGGCTCGAACCCGGGTTACAGGCTTGGGAAGCCTATGTCCTACCACTAGACTATTGCCGCCCGGTATTTCCGCCCAAACTCTTCAAACTCGGAAGCAAGAGAAGTGGCTGCAGATTCTACGGCTTCTAAAGCATCGCCCTTTTTCATCTTTACATACAATATGGAATTGCCCAGCAGCGAATGTGTCATGCTATTGGTTGCCAGGTCTACATTTTCATTCTCCAGGAGCTTGGAAGTCAGCGGCGCTAAAAGTGTATTGCCATCCCCCTCTATCTCTAGCCGCAGCTCATTCTCATTCCTCTCCACTACCTTTATCTTTATGTCTCCCTCTTCCATGCTTAGATCACCCTTTAGTTTAGTTTTGTATGATAGCTACACTAATCCCTTGCCATAATCCTCTGATAGCTTCCTTACTTCTACCCTCTTGCACTTATCACACGTCAGCGTATTCCCTTTCTTCTTCAAATCGCCTTTGCATTTCCCGCATATCGCTTTTATCACGCCCAAATCATTCCCCTCCGTGCTAAGTCTTAATGCCTTTGCGTCCAGCACTTTCGCCTTCACCAGATCCAGATAACCAAACTCACGCTGCAATTCTGACACATACCCGCTCTTTATATTCGATATATGGATAATAGCCTGCGTAGATGCGGCAACTTCTCGATCTCCTTTACCCTCCACTCGCGCTATATTCACGACAGCAACAGCATCTCTCAAATCTTCTATCCTGCCTATAACCACATCCCCCTCTTCTGGCACTGGTGGTGTCCCTACCTTTGGCAGGACGTCTATAACTCTCTTATCACTTATGCTAACCTCTCCGGTCACGGAGGCATAGATATTCCCTGTTTCATCATACACGCCCATCCCAGGCGTAAATTCCTCAGAAGTACCCAGGAAATCCCCAGGAACTACAATCCCTTCTTCTTTCTCCATTACTTCCTTTCCTTCTTTTCACTCCCCTTAACAATTTATTTTATATGTAGTATAATTAATATTTCTTTGGTAAAGTTTTCTTTTTGAAAGGAAGGGTTTTTTATGCGTGTGATAGGAATAGACCCAGGAACTGCTCGCACTGGATGGGGTGTTGTCGAGTTAAACAACGGGCGATTGAAACCAATCGATTTTGGATATGTGAAGACAACTCCAGCGCAATCGAATGCAGAGCGATTAAAAAAGATCTATTATGATCTGCTCGCCGTGATAAAGGCCGTGACGCCTGATGTTATGGCGATAGAGATGATTTTCTTCAATACCAACGTGAAGACGGCGTTAAGTGTTGGTCAGGCACGAGGCGTTTGTCTCTTAGCTGCTGCGATCTCCGACATACCGGCATATGAATATAACACCTCCGAAGTAAAGAGCATTATAACCGGATATGGCAGGGCAACGAAGAGCGAAGTCGCCACCAGTGTAATGGAGAATCTCAAATTAGCGGAAATGCCAAAGCCCGATGATGTCACGGATGCCCTCGCTATCGCAGCCACCCATATCATTCGGAATTCAGATGTACAGATTCAACATTAACGTATAAGCGACGAACCAGCAGAAAAGAGTCATAAAAGCGAGGTAAATCCAGTCTTTTACACCTTCCATGGGTATATGCAAGGACCGATAGACAAACTTCTGCACAAAGATCATGATGATTGCAATAATTAAACCATCCGTCGATACTGGATCTTTTATCAAAATAAAGGATAAGATGCCAGCAAGAATACCGAATGCGACTGGTATCAACGTCTTTTTTAAGCCTTCCTCATATTCTGCCCTTTTCTTATCCCGCTCTTTATCCTTGTTCTCCATCTGCTACTAGTCTCATTTATTATATCTGCTATTTAAGTATTCGGTATTTGTTTGGCAATCAATTAAGATTTCTTTAATTGTTTTTATATGCTCAACGGCATCCCCACCTACATCTAAAGGTGCTTTATTCTCTATATCAGCATTTATCAACGCCTGATCGTGAGGAATGATCGCCAACAATGGTATGTCCATCTCATTTAATTTGGTTTCTATCATTTTTACCATCTCTGAATCTGTAACCTTGTTCATCACCGCCGCCACATTTTTTATCCCTATATCCATTCCGAGCGTCTTTATTCTACCGACTGTCTCTACCGACCTCATCCCGGGCTCGACCACGGCAAGCAGTAAGTCAACCCCTTTTGCCGTTCCCCTGCCCAAATGCTCGATCCCTGCTTCCATATCCATTATAACCGTGTTCCCCTTGAACAGGATATGACGCAGTAAAGAGCGAAGGAACGCATTTTCCGGGCATGTGCAGCCCGACCCGCCTTTTTCTATCGTTCCCATTACCAGTAATGTCACACCATCGGGTCCTTCTGCCCCGTATCTTCTGATTACATCATCCACTTTGGGATTTAATTTGTAGATACCCGTCCCGGAATAAGCGTTAGTCCGCTCGAAAATCAAGTCCTTTAGCTCGGACACGGGCTTAGGGTTATCCTTTATACCCAATACAAATTTTAAGTTCATTGATGGATCAGCATCCACTGCTATTACACTGTGCCCATCCCTTGCAAGGAGTCGAGCGAGCGTGCCTGCAATAGTTGTTTTCCCCACACCGCCCTTTCCCGCAACTGCTATTTTCAGCTTCTCTTTATCGCCCGTCAATTCTAAACGCTTAAAACAGGTTTAAACTCCTTAATTTGGTCAGCAATATCTCTACGGACTTTTCACAATCGTCTAACGTCTTCCCACCTGTTATAACCAGCTTGCCCGAGCTGAAAATCAATATGGCACTCTTGGGATCGGTTATACGATAAACTAATCCTGGAAAAACTTCGGGCTCATATTCCATGCCTTCAAGCTCTAACCCCATCACAATAGCTCCGAGATTAAGTTCTTTTCCAAGATCGGCAGAAGCCACGATATTTTGTACTTTGAATTCGGGATGCTCTTCCACCTCTAGACCTATGCCTCTGAGGTCAGTAGAAAGTTTATCCATCACCACACGCACACCTTCTTTGGTCTTCGCTCCCGTGCATACTACTTTCCCAGAACGAAAGATAAGAAAAGCGGATTTGGGCTCTTTTGTCCTATACACAAGACCAGGGAACTTTTTTTTTGTGAACATCGCTGCCTCTAACTGTGATTCAACATATTCCAGGTCCAGGCTCTCAGTAATCCTTGCATTCGCCACTACATTCTCTATCTTTATATTTACTTCTGACATTTTCCTTAATCTCCCAATATTATAATATATAAAACTATACTATTGCTGTGCTATAAAAAGAAATGTATATTAGGTACATTTTTAAACCTGAGATAGACTATAAGATTAAGAGGGCTTGCATAGATCATGAAGAAGAGACTAAAAAGGATACGCGGAACAAGAACCTGCGGCGGTGGCTCACATAAGAAACGAAGAGGGAAAGGGAGTAGGGGCGGTGTCGGTAACGCGGGAGCGCACTCACATCATGTCGTACGATCGTTGAAGAGGGGAATAATAAAAGGGATGCATATCTCGCATCAGCATATCCGCCATGACGAAAAGGCACTTAATATCGGCAATTTAGAAGAGATGCTAGAAGAACTGATAGGCAAAGGTAAAGCGGAAGAGAAAGCAGATGGTATTTATCTCGATGTCAGTGAGCTAGGCATAGAAAAGATTCTGGGCAAGGGCAAAGTAACGAAGAAGCTGATGCTCACAGCGAATGCAGTTACCGAAACAGCGAAGGGGAAGATAGAAAGTGCTGGTGGCACGGTGAGTATTATTTAGATGAGTGAGATAAACTTCAGAAATGTCGTATCGTCTGTTTTAGGTAAATTCCCCATGGTTGAACGTCCCGAGTGGCACGTTCATTTTAAAACTAAGTTAGCCTGGACAGTGGGCATACTCGTTCTCTTTTTTGCCCTTGGTAATATACCTCTATTTGGTCTCTCGCCTGAGTCAATGGACCTATTCGGGCAATGGCGTGCGATATTCGCAGGAGAGCGATTCTCGCTAACTGCTCTTGGTATTATGCCAATTGTTGATGCTTCTATTGTATTACAACTCTTAGTCGGTGCAGGGATAGTAAAGTTGAACTTGAGCGACCCAAAAGATCAGGCGTTTTATCAGAACATACAGAAACTGCTCGTTTTGGTCTTTGCTGCTTTTATTAGTCTGACGTACGTTGTAGGCTTTTATATGCCGGACCCGGCAGTAGCAGCGCAGCTTGGCGTATCTCTACGTTTCATTTCTTTCTTACTGTTTATTCAGGTCTTCGCTGGTGGGATGCTGATATACTTCATGGATGAGGTGGTCTCGAAATGGGGTATAGGATCAGGTGTTTCGCTGTTCATCCTCGCAGGTGTCTCGCAACAGGTAATTACCGGCCTTATAAGTTGGATTCCTGATCAAAGCGGATGGGCCGTGGGCGTAATACCAAGATGGATAGAAATAGTGCAGCAAGTACCGGGGTACGAGATACTGGAAGGTGGAATAACTTTCCTCTTCCAAAATCACATGATAGCGCTTATATCCACTATTGCGGTATTTTTCACCGTTGTTTATCTTGAGAGCACTCGATTAGAGATACCGTTAGCACATGCTGTAGCAAGAGGTGCACGGGGCAAATTCCCTATTAAGTTGTTGTATGCGAGTGTGCTGCCGATGATTCTTGTAAGAGCGTTACAGGCGACCATACAGGGTTTTGGAAGAATGCTTTATTCTCAGGGAATTACTATTTTTGGGACGTTTGAAGGGAACAATGCGGTTTCAGGCTTGATGTATTATCTCAGCCCTATTTATAGCCCCTGGGATTGGTACCCTGCACTTGTGCTTCCGGGCATTGAAGGCTGGCAAATTGCCATAAGGTTGGCTCTTGACTTCTCTTTTATGATCCTAGGTGGCGCGATGTTTGCCCTGTTCTGGATAAATACAACAGGAATGGGTGCTAAAGATGTGGCTGCGCAGATACATAACTCAGGGCTACAAATACCCGGGCATCGCAGGACAGTGGCAACGATAGAGCGAATGATGGAGGGCTATATCCCGAAAATAGCGCTAATGGGTGGTGCTATTCTGGGCGTGTTGTGCGTGGTTTCAAGTATGTTCGGCACACTTGGGCAGGCGTCAGGGACAGGTTTACTTCTGGCGGTGAGCATTGCCTACCGGCTTTATGAAGATGTGGCATCTGAGCAGATGATGGAGATGTATCCGACAATGAGGCGATTCTTCGGCGGCGAATGACGAAGATGAAACCACAAGATTTCACAAGATGAACACAGAAGAAATAGAGAGATAAAAAAATCCCGACGTATTTTTTTTTTCACCTCGTCAACTCTTCTGCAACCATCTTAGCTATGCTTATCGAGCTAAAAGCGGATTCTATTGTATCCGTTGCGATTATCTCTTTGACTCCCGCTTTAAACATTCGCAGAGTTGCATTTTGTACAAAAAGGCCATGTATGCACGTAACCTGAATGTCCGCTGCGCCCTGCGCTTTTAGCATAGTGGCCGCTTCTGCTATTGTGCCGCCGGAGGATATAATATCATCTACGATAATAACGTTTTTCCCTTCCACGCTCAACGCTCTCGGCGTTATTTCCACTTCCTCGCCGCTTATCCGCCGCTTCTCCAGCACATCGTAATCGAAGCCATGAGGTGTGGCAACTGCTTTCGCTAACTCTTTCGCTCCGGCGTCCGGCCCGATTATCACCGGACGAGTTATTTCCTTCTTCGCTATGTAATCGCCAATTGTGTGAGATGCATCCAGATCCTTTGTATCTTTATCGAAATACGGCAATATGGCGTTATTATGCACATTAACTACATAAATCCTTCTTATAGTATCAAGACACAAGCACCTTGCAACAGCCCTTGCACTTATCGCCTCGCCGGGTTTAAACTTATTATCCTGTCTTGCATATCCTAAATAAGGTATAACTACGGTTGTTTCATGCGCTTCTTCTACTGCGTCTATCAATTGTAGCAAGCATATCAGGTCGGAATCTGTTATGATGCTCTGGACGATTGTTACTTCTTCGTCTTTTACGTCGTCTAATACTCGCGTGTATAGTTCGCCGTCTGGGAACCGCTTGAACTCGCATAATGAGACGTTCCCGCCAAGTTCCGATGCTATTCTCGCAGCCAGGAGCTGTGACGATATTCCAGGTATTATTTTCATCTTCTCTCTCTCACCCACATTAGCCAGTGATTAACTTTTATACCTTAACTTGAGTCGTCAACTAAAAAAATCAAATATATGCAATCAAAGAGAAATAGAAGAAAAGGAAATGAGATACATCACCTTCTCCAAGAACATTTTCATACCGGTGACGAACGTATGCAGGAATGCATGTGATTATTGTGTGTTTAAAGCACGCAGCATCGAAGAGGCTTACGTAATAGACAAGCGCGAATTTTTAGCGATTATAACTAATAAAGGATCAGCGACAGAAGCTCTTTTCACAGCAGGTGAAACGCCAGAACTCGCGAATTTTTCGCACTTCTTCATAGATCGCCTTAGCAGCTCGGGATGTTCTTCTCTTGTTGAATACACGAAAGAGCTGTGCAAACTCGCGATAAAACACGGATTACTGCCTCACTGTAATTTGGGTGTGCTGAGTAGAGCGGAATTAAAGGAACTACGAGCTGTGAATGCGTCTATGGGCTTGATGCTTGAAACCACTTCAGAACTTGAAGTGCATAAGAACTCGCCGGGTAAAGACCCAAAGCTGAGATTGGAGATGATAGAAGAGGCGGGTAGGCTCAAGATACCTTTCACTACGGGCATATTAGTAGGTATAGGGGAAGCGAAGGGCGACCATATCCTCGCTTTAGAAGCTATAAAATCAGTACATGAGAAGTATGGGCATATACAAGAGGTTATTGTCCAGCCTTTCTTCCCTAAACCGTTCACGCCAATGGAAAACAAAAAGCCACCGAGTTTCGAGGAGCTGAAGGAAGTTGTCCGTGCAGCGAAAGAGATACTGCCGAATGAGATAGCGATACAGGTCCCGCCGAATTTGACTTCGCCTACGGAATTGATAGAACTGGGTGCATCGGACCTCGGCGGGATAGCGGAGAAGACCATAGACTATATAAATCCCGAATCGCCATGGCCACGAGAGGACGAACTCAGGAGAAGACTTGCACCATATGAATTACGGGAACGGTTGCCTATCTATCCCGCGTATATCAAAAAGGGCTGGTATACCGGGGAGATAAGGCCTTTGATAGAGCGATACGCAGATGACGAGGGGTTGAGGAAGGGAGATGGGCTTTTGACACTGAATCTTTTGTCTTTGATGAAAGGAAGTTGTATAACAAAATAGGAAAATTTATAAATACTAACGATTAGATTGTTACCTTATTTATAATAGTATAAGCATCTGTAGGTGACATAGAGCTATGAGGAAAGGAGGAGAATGAGTTATGATCTCGAAGAAAGTGGACCTGGAACAACTCGAAGAATCAAAAAGGGGGCATGCTAGCACGTACAGCACCAGATATTTTACAGAAAGTGTGCCGAAATACGAAATCCCAAAAAGTGGCATGCCTGCCAATGCTGCGTATCAACTGATCAAAGATGAGGTAAGTCTCGATGGTAATCCAGCCCTCAATCTATCGAGCTTCGTCACCACCTGGATGGAGCCGGAAGTGAATAAACTCATCATGGAAAACATCAACAAAAATTTTATTGACCACTTCCAATATCCACAAACCGATGTGATCCATGAGCGCGTGGTGAACATGCTGGGGCGCCTCTTCAATGCGCCGGAGGAGACTACCTTCGCTGGTACTGCGACCATTGGCTCTTCCGAAGCCATCATGCTGGGGCTACTCGCGCATAAGTGGACATGGAAGAAGCGCCGCCAGGCTGAGGGCAAGCCCTACGATAAACCGAATATTGTTTTCGGAGCAGATGTCCACGTCTGTTGGGACAAGTTCGCTAAGTATTTCGATGTCGAAGCGCGGATCATCCCTATGGAGCAAGACCGCTACACAATCACCGCGGAGACCGTTGCCGAGCGGATTGATGATAATACCCTCTGTGTTGGTGCAATCTTGGGGACAACATTCACCGGTGGAGCGGATCCGATCAAAGAGATCAGCGCTCTGCTTACAGAGCTCAAAGAAACAAAAGGATGGGACATCCCCATTCATGTCGATGCAGCTAGTGGCGGCTTCATTACACCGTTTGCCAATCCCGAACTCGAGTGGGATTTCCGACTGCCCCAGGTCAAGTCAATCAACGTCTCTGGCCACAAATATGGATTAGTTTATCCTGGTCTGGGCTGGCTGGTCTTCCGCGACCACAGCGACCCACCCGAGGATCTGATTTTTTACGTGAACTATCTCGGCGACGAGATGCCGACCTACACCTTAAATTTCTCCAGAGGCAGTGCCATGATCCTAGCGCAGTATTACAACCTGCTACGATTTGGCCGAGAAGGCTACACGGGAATTGCGATGAACCTTCTGGAGAACGCTCGTTATCTCGCTAAACGTTTGGCTGATTCGGGAAAATTTGAGATTCTGAACGCCGCCAATCTTCTTCCGATTGTTACGGCCAAGTTGAAGGAACCGGCGAACTACACGGTTTTCGACCTCTCGCACAAGCTTCGCGAACGAGGATGGATTCTTCCTGCCTATACATTGCCACCGAATGCAGAAAGTATCGCCATCCTGCGCATGGTAGTAAAGGAGAACTTCAGCCGAGACATGGCAGATATGCTCTTTGACGACATTATGAATGCGTGCGAGATTCTCGAAGGAACCAAGACCAAGGTAATTGTACCGCGAAGATCTGTGCGTGAGGGACACCATGTCACCTAAAAAACTGATGTTTAAAACTTCTACTTACACATCAGTACCTGAATATGGCGAAGGCCTGCGTCTTGGTATCTATCAGGCGCAGGCGGCATACGGACCCGGTGCCTCGGCCAAGAACATGGACAGGTTGGAAAAGGTCGCTTGTATCGCTAAGGAACGATGTGTGCAGTTGCTGTCCTTTCCGGAGCTATATGTTCCGGGCTACACTTTGAGCCCCAAGGAAGCCCAAAAAGTTGCCGAATTCGCCGACGGCCTAAGCATCACAAGAGCTTGCAGGATAGCGAGCGAACATAAAATGGCCATGCTTGTGCCCTATGCTGAAAAAGCCAAAGTGGATGGTGAACTCAAATATTACGATTCCATTGCTGTAATCAATGAAAAAGGCAAGTTGGTAACCAGTTATAAAAAGACACATTTGTATGGTCAGCAGGAGCGTGAAGACTGGTCCTTCGGGAGTGATCCACCCCCAGTATTCAAAGTGTTCGACTTCCCTGTCGGTATTCTCAACTGCTATGAGAATGAGTTCCCAGAGCTTTCTCGAATGCTCGCCCTCAAAGGTGCCAAGCTCATTGTAGGACCAACTGCTGCGGACTGTTATTATACTCTACCCAACGGCAATCGCAGTGCTGTTCCATATCCAGACGTTTCAACTCTTGTGCTTCCAGCCTTTGCATATACTAATAATGTGTTCTATGCATATTCCAACCGTGCAGGATATGAGAAACGAGATTCAAACCAATGGCACTATCGTGGCAACAGTATCATTATCGGACCTCACGGTGACATCATTGTTCAGGCAAAGCATCAGCAGGACACAATGCTTATTGCCGACTGCATCCCTGGGTACTATGGGATGACCCATCCAGCGGTCAACCATAGCTACCTCAAGGACAGGCGGCCGAGGATGTATGAGCCGATCACAGCGTCAGAGGCCGACTTTATCAAAGGGGGATGGAAGTACCCCTCATATAAAAATGGCAAAGAAATCAGCATAGAGTCACAAACACCTGGACTTTAGGCCCCAATGACACCATCTCCTTCAACACCTGCACCAACTACAACTCACCTAAACTCCAGTTTCTATCTTGTCCAGCAGCAATCTACTAACTTCTTTTGGGTCCGCTCTACCCCTTGTATGCTTCATTACCTGCCCGACTAAGAAATTCAACGCTTCCTTTTTTCCCGCTTTATAATCCGCTATTACTCCTTTGTTATCCTTTAATACGCGATATATTATCTTTTCCGTCTCTTCCGAACCCATACTTGCCAGACCTTTTATCTTGATTATCTCTTCAGGTTTACCGCCCTTATCAAGCATCGCCCTTATTATCGCAGTCGCCCCTCGCTCGGTAATCACACCCTGCTCCAAATATCGCAAGATGGTGACGAAATCATCGTGAGAAATCCTTTTTGACGCTTCGCGCATTGAAATAGAGCGATAATTCAGTTCGCCCTTCAAAACATCTGCAATCCACGTAGCACTTAACCGCGGCTCTATCTTAGACGATACATCTTCATAGTAATCCGCTATATGTGGATCGTAAATGAGCGAACTCGCATGTTCCGGGGTGATAGAATATTGAGCGAGGAATCGCTTCCTCTTTTCGTCCGGAAGTTCAGGTATCTCCTGCTTCACCGCTTCTACACTGTCAGAAATGCAAATAGGGACGAGATCGGGCTCCGGGAAATAGCGATAGTCATGCTCAAACTCTTTCGTACGCATGGAAAGTGTTATGCCACGCACTTCATCGTAATGGCGCGTCTCCAGCCGGACATTAAGTCCTCGGCGCAACAAATTCTTCTGCCGTGTTATCTCGAACAATAACGCACGCTCCACACCCTTATATGACGATATGTTCTTTACTTCTGCCCTATCACCCCCTTCAATGGATATATTCGCATCAACTCGCATTGCACCCTCCAAATCGCCATCAAACACGTCTAAATACTCCAGTATGCTCCTCAACTTACCTAAAAATATCCGCGCCTCTTTCGGCGACTTGAGGTCGGGCTCGGTTACTATCTCAACTAACGGCATTCCCGACCGGTTATAATCAACAAGCGAATATTTCGCGGTATCTATCGTGCCTTTATAAGCCAGCCTACCGGGGTCTTCCTCCATGTGCACGCGCGTAATCCTTATCTCTCGCTCTTTGCTTCCATCGCCGCTATCACTTTCTATTCGCACCAAGCCATTAAAAGCGATGGGAAAATCATACTGCGTGATCTGGAACCCTCTAGGGAGGTCGGGATAATAATAATTCTTCCGGTAGAATATAGTTTCCTCTTGCACTTCACAGCCCAAAGCAAGCGCTATTTTTATTGCATATCGTATTGCACGTTTGTTCACGACCGGTAAAGCGCCGGGTAAGCCTAAACAGGTTGCACAGACATGCGTATTTGGCTCAGCGTTATGATAGTCCGTAGAGCAAGAGCAAAATAATTTAGACTTTGTAAGAAGTTGTGCATGGCATTCCAAACCGATTTTCACATCCATTTGTTTCTCCCCGGTTTCATTTTTTTTGTACAAAAAACCCCTTTCTTTGGTAAAGTGTTCAAATTAAAACTTTTTGAAAGAAAGGGTTTTTATCAAATAAGTTTTTATGTCTGGAATAAAAAGGTAAAGTAAAATGACGACGGTATACGATGTGCCACCGGATAAACTGACGAAGTCCGTAGGGGAGAAATTAAAAAAGAACAAAGCTATCTCTATGCCTAAGTGGAGCATGGACGTAAAGAAGGGTGCGAGCAAAGAATTACCGCCGGTTGATAAGGACTGGTGGTGGGTGCGATGTGCATCGGTGCTGCGGCAGATATATATCAATGGGCCAGTAGGGGTGTCAAGGCTTTGTACGTATTACGGTAGTAGAGTTAGAAGGGGCGTAAAGAGAGAGCGGTTTAGAGCTGCTTCTGGGAAGATAATACGAGAGGCACTTTCACAGTTAGAACAGGCCGAGTATGTAACCAAGACGAAAAAAGGGCGGAAAATATCGCCAAAAGGGCAGTCTTTTCTCAATGACGCTGCACACGAGCTAAAAGTCGCTCAAGAGCAGATCAAGGACGTAGTAGAAGAAACAGCAGGTGTTACAAATGGCGAGTGAAGCGGAACTAGAAGCGATAAGAAGGCGAAAGTATGAAGAGATGGCACAGGTTCAGGCAGGGGCGGGCGCGGAAGAGGAAAAGCGGCAAGAGATAGAAGAGGCGAAACGAAGTATTATCAAGCAGATTCTCACACCGGAAGCGCGAGAACGGCTAACGAACATAAGAATGGCAAAGCCGGAATATGCGGAACTGCTGGAGAATCAGCTAATTGGATTAGCGCAGAGTGGAAGGCTAAAGAGCATGCTAAGCGATGTCCAGTTTAAGGAAATCCTGCGGCAGTTGATGCCAAAGAAGCGCGATATTAAAATAACAAGGGTATAACAAAATAAAATAAAGTGCGTTATTATAGATGATTACAGAACAAGATATTTCCATTGATGGCGCTGTAAGGGCGATGAAGGAGTCGGATATAGGTGCCATTGTGACTTTTATCGGTGTGGTGCGGGTTGAGGAAGGTCTAAAAGGTATGGAAGTAGAGATTAAAGATAATGCGCAGGCAGAACTTGAGCAGTTAAAACGAGATGCTTTTGATACATTTGACATCGAAGCGGTGGAGATCATACATCGGCATGGATTACTGGAAGTGGGCGATAATATCGTTGCTATTTTGGTAGGTGCGAAGCATAGGACGGATGCTTTTAGAGCTTGTGAGTATTTAATAGATTTGTTGCGTATAAATGAAGCTATAAGACTGAAGGAATTGAGATGAACTAAGATGAAATCCGAGAAGCTTTTTGAACTTGCAAAGGGATATATGCCCGGCGGTGTTAGCAGCCCGGTGCGTGCATATGAGCCGTATCCATTTTATACTGCGCGTGCGAAAGGGTCGAAGATATACGATGTAGAGGGTAAAGAATACATTGACTACTGTTTGGCCTATGGCCCTCTTGTTTTAGGGCATGGAGACGAAGAGGTGAAGCGTGCAGTCGTAGATCAGCTCGAAAAAGGGTGGCTTTATGGCACGCCGCATGAGAAGGAAATAGCGCTTGCAAAGAAGATAAAAAATCATTATCCTTCTGTTGAGATGGTTCGGTTTGTTAATACTGGTAGTGAAGCAACGATGGCTGCTATAAGGCTTGCAAGGGGGTTTACGGGACGCGATAAAATAGTGAAGATAGAGGGCGGGTTTCACGGTGCGCATGATGGCGTGCTGGTAAAAGCAGGTTCCGGTGCTACAACATTTGGTATTCCTGACTCAAAGGGTATACCAAAGGATTCCGTGAAGAACACGCTTCAAATTCCATTTAATGATGCGGAGGCGCTTACCACTGTGCTGGAGAATAATTCAGTTGCTGCTATTATATTGGAGCCGGTGATGGGAAATGTGGGTCCGATAGCGCCTGCGGCTAACTATTTGAGTGAAGTGCGAGGAATAACGAAGGAGAACGACGTGCTGCTCATTCTTGATGAGGTAATTACCGGCTTTAGGTTGGCGTTGGGCGGTGCGCAGGAATATTATGGTGTGGATGCGGACTTAACGGTTTTGGGTAAGATCGTAGGTGGCGGTTTCCCTATCGGCATGTTCGGCGGCAAGCGCGAGATTATGGCGTTAGTAGCGCCTTCCGGTGCGGTATATCAGGCTGGGACCTTTAGTGGTAATCCTGTTTCGGTTACTGCGGGCTTGAAAACGATAGAGATACTGGAACGAGATAGTGTGCCGGAAAGAATAAACGAGCTTGGTGCGACTATGCGGTCAGTTTTAAGCAAGCTAGTGCACGATTCGGGAGTTGAGGGATGTGTCTCGGGTGTCGGTTCGATGTTCAAGGTCTTCTTCAGTCCTGGCGGTGCGGCAGTAAAGAACTATGCCGATGCTTTGGGTTGCGATAAAGCCAAATATACACGCTTTTTCCATAAAATGTTGTCTTCTGGTGTGTTCTTACCACCTTCACAGTTTGAGACGAATTTCGTCAGTTTTGCACATACTGATGAGGATATACAAGGGACTATCGAGGCGTATAAGGCGAATATTAACGATTTACAAGATTAGTCGAGGTCTTCAGGCGACAATTGCCCTTCTCGTATATCCAGCTACCCTATTATCTGAAGGATTATTCTTCTTGACCGCCTCTTATTGTCTAACTCGACAAATATCACTTGCTGCCACGTTCCCAGCATGAGCTTTTTCGCTTTGAAGGGCACGGTCAAAGACGGGCCGAAGAAAGAGGCTCTTACATGTGAATGCCCGTTACCGTCATGCCATCTATATTCATGCTCATATCCCATACCCTTAGGAAATAACCGTTCCAAGGCATTGGGTAAATCCTGCAGCAGACCGGGCTCGTATTCTATGGTTGTGATTGCACCCGTCGCGCCTGGTACGAAGACAGTTACAATACCGTCCTCAATCTCAGATTCTCTTAGTTTACCGTTCACCTTCTCCGTTATGTCTATTATTTCCACCTCACCTTGTGTATCAAAATGCAGTTCCTTCGTGTCGACACTCATTTTTACCCTTTCTCCTTCTTCCGTTTTATTCTTAATAAATTTTTATGGGTTATAACTTCAGGTATACTATTTATGTAGTTATATGGTGAACCGATATAAGACAGTTATCTTCGATATGGACGAAACGCTTCTAAATTCGAGGGGTGTAAGGGCGATAGCACATGAGTGGGCCTATGAAGCATTCAGAAAAACTTTGCGGCATTATGGGCTATCACTCTCCATGACGGAGATAGATAGTTTATTTCTCGTGCCTCTGCATTCAGATGGCGAAGCAGGAGTGAGACGATTTTGTAATAGGTTCGGATTAGATACAGAAGATTTCTGGGCACGGCGGGAGGCAGAGGTCATAGAAGCGAAGATAGAAGCGATGCAAACTGGCGAGATAAAGCTATGCGACGGATCTGAGGCGATAGTAAATTATCTCAGCGGGCGATTTTATCTTGCCGTGGTGAGCGATTCACAACAGGCGTGTGTGGACTATGCACTTGCGCATTTCCATTTGAAACATCACTTCGAGATATGGTATGGGCGGAGTAGCGATTTGATAAGTCTGGCAAATAGGAAGCCCAGTCCTTATTACATTAATAAGGTCCTGAGCGAATTGAATATGCGCAGGGAGGATGCGATACTGGTAGATGACAGCACGGTAGGGATATTAGCGGCAAATAGGGCCGGTATTGATTCCGTGCTTATTGGTAACGCAGATAAGAGGCAGAAGTATGAATCGGAACCCACGTTTTTTGTGCATAATATCGGAGAACTGAAACAAGTTATATAAAATCAAAAAAACGTACTTCTAGTTAGTGTATATCTAAGGGGATAGGTGAAAGAATAAATATGGGAAGAAAAATAGATCTGCCTGTAATCGTGTTAAATGAAAAGACGTACCTGGAATCCGCGGGTGATCGGGGTTTTAAACTAGCCAAAATATGCGAGGCTGTTTCAGCAGAGCAGGGTATGAGCATTGTCATCTGCCCACAGCAGGTGGAACTTGCGAAGATAGCATCCTCAGTGAAGATACCGTGTTTCGCACAGCACGTTGAGGCCGTGGAACCGGGCAGTTATACGGGCTTTGTAACGCTGGACTCTATAAAGGCGGCTGGTGTTACGGGCACACTCGTGAATCATTCAGAGCACCGGCTGAAAATCGCGGATATCGAGTTCATTATAGGTAAAGCAGCAAGCTTAGACCTTCTAACGATAGTATGCACGAATAATATCGCGGTGAGTAAAGCGGTTGCGGAACTGAAACCGTACGCAGTCGCAGTGGAACCGCCGGAGTTAATCGGTAGCGGCAGATCGGTATCGAAGGTGGACCCAGGGATAGTGGAAGAAACGGTGAAAGAAGTGAAACGAGTATATGCGGACTGTGTTGTGCTTTGCGGCGCAGGAGTAACAAGCGGGGAGGATGTAAAGGCTGCGATAGAGTTGGGCGCAGACGGTGTGCTGCTGGCTTCAGGCGTAGTGAAGGCAAAGGACCCAAGGGCAGCATTGCTGGACCTGGTGTCGGGGGTGTAGAAGATGAAAATCTGTCCAAAATGTGGCTCCGAGGAGTTGAACTATGAGCCTTGGCTTGGCGAGATATACGAATGCAGGGATTGTGGTTATCGGGGAGTCTTCATAATAGAAGAAGACGATCCGGAAATCGCAGCGGCAATAAAAAAGGAGATTGAAACGGGGAAAAGTAAGGAAGAGTAATGATAGAAAGAGGTTTATAATATACAATTATTAAGTATGTTAGTTTTATATACTATACTATACTATACTATGCTATGCTATAGGGTAGAATAGAAAGTTAAGCTTATAGCACCAAGCTAAAATAAAGGGGGGATAAAAAATGGTAGAAGCAAATATAATGATTGTTGAGGATGAGGTCCTTTTTGCCAAGGATCTACAAGATCTGTTGGAAAGTTGGGGATACACGGTTCCAGCTCTAGTATCTACAGGAGAAGAAGCTATTGAAAAGGCAGGTGAGTTGAAGCCGGATTTAGTATTGATGGATATTGTGTTGAAAGGCGGTATGGACGGCATAGAAGCGTCAGATACGATTCGCACCCGCTTCAAAATCCCTGTCGTATATCTCACTGCTTATGCGGATGACGAGACAGTGCAACGAGCAAAGATAACAGAGCCTTATGGTTATGTACTCAAACCGCTCGAAGAGAGGGATTTACATGTTACCCTTGAGATAGCTCTTTACATGTATGCGAAATATGGCGTGAGAACCAAAGAGAACTAAGAAAAAATCAAATAGGTTCTCGGAGTCGGCAACTGAGGTCTCCCTAGTTAGTTATGCTGCTCCACCACATTTTCTATCTCATGCATTCTGCTTAAGCGAATCGGCAATACAATATGCCCTCTTTGCCACGGTATTTGCAGTAGCCGGTGCGATTAAAAAGAACTCGTAAGTGCCTAACGCTATTTTTCCTGATATGAACGGTGCGTTTACATTCGGTCATGCGGTCTCCTGCGCCTGTAATCGCCCATGCTATCTTCATATACTTAGTAAATACGGGGTATCAATAAAACTCTGCGCTCTCTGCGGTGATAAATCACGGAGTTTTTAGAGAGTGCCCACGAGGTGGCTAGTTCCAATCCAAAGAAACGCACCTACCACCACGGTAAGAAATTCCAAATTGCAATAACTCCCGCGAAAAGAGTTGTAAAGAGAATAATCCGTTTCAACTTCTCCGGATGTGTGAACGTTAAAACATATTTTCCAACAACATAAGCAATAAGAAGGAACGGAATGAAAGAAATAAAAAGTAGAAGTAAATCTACCGTTACATACCCGGAAATCGAAAATGAAGCCAAAGTAATAATACCAATCACAATTAAATAAGTAATCAAGCATCTTCTTATGAATGTGGCATCATACTGCTGATTCACCAATCCAAAAACGATTGGTGGCCCATTTATTCCCGTCAAGACACCCATGGAACCACTTATAGTACCACATTTCACCACTCTTTAGAATCTTTGTTCTTATTTAGCTAAATCTCACAGATTTTTATTCTGACTCCTATCCTCGCAACTCCCGCATCTTCTTTATGTTCCGCTCTATGTAATGTGCAGCTCCCACGTCCCACCTGTTCCACAACGCACCATCTATATTCCTAATCCCTTCCAGAGATAGTTCCCTCGCATTTTCCATAGTCTCACCAACGCCCACTGTGCAAACAGTTCGTGATCCAAGCGCATATGTATTTCCATCCTCTCGTAACTCCATAGACCCGGGATAGACCCGCAAATGATCGCCATATGTATCCTGCAACGCATAGGCTGCACTCAAATCAACCCTTTTATCGCCGCTATCTTTTTTACGGTAACCGCCATAATCCATCGGCACGGCATACGTCACCACTGTCGCTTTCTTCGCACATTCGAGCCGCGAAAGAGTTCCTTCTATCATACGAAAGCAGAGATCCACAAAATCGTTCTCCAAAACCGGCAATATATTCATTATTTCGGGATCGCCCGGTCGGCTGTTTATCTCCAGTATCTTCGCACCTTCTCGGGTATGCATAAAAGCGACATAAAGCGGTATACCCCTCAGCTCGTCATTGCTTCCGTTCCCCCTCAATTTGTTGAATATCTTCTGAACCAAAAGCACCTCCTCTTCACGATCGCGTTCATCAATAAACGGCAGCCAATCGGTACTATCTTTATAAGAGCCCATACCGCCCGTATTTGGACCCAAATCGGAATCAAAAGCGCGTTTATAATCCCTTGTGTCCGGTAGAGCGATGAGCCTTTTACCATCACAGAACGCCTGAAAGCTAGATTCTTCACCCTCTAGTCGCTCCTCCAATATCACGTCACTACCACTCTCAAAGATGGAGCGGAAATGCGTGAAAAGGTGCTCTCGACAGGTGAAGTGGTCGCCCCAGACACCCACGCCCTTACCCGCAGCGGGCTTATCAGGCTTCACTGCTACGTCATCGCCAAAATCATCTAAAAATGCCCATAACGCTTCTTTCACTTCACTTACGCTCTTATAATCTGCATGATGAAAGACTTTGAATTTAGGATTCGCCTCCGCACAACAATCCTCAATCAGATACCGTTGCGATGCTTTGCTCCCCTCTATTGCATATCTCTTCGTCGGACATATCATTGGCACACCTGTCTTACGCTCTACCAAATCACGAACACCAGCAATTATGGGCTTCTCAGGGCCGCAAATCCCGAAATCTATGCTGCTTTTATTCGCTTCCACGAAGTCGCATATCTTCGCCACATCCAGATCCGGAATGACCACGTGCTTCTCTGCATGTGTCACGTTAAATGGATTCCTTTGCTTGTCCGCAACAAACAAACGCGCCTCATAACTCGCACTTCTGCTCAGTGCATCTATTAGCGCAGCCGCTCGTGAGCCATAAGAAATAACTAATACCCCTACTTTCTCTCTTCCTTCGGTCATGATGCATGTACCTTTATATTTATAAGACTCAAAAGAATAGTTTAACTAAAATCGTAAATAAATTTATTTAGACACACAATAAAAGGATAATAAAATGAGTGGAAGTGGAGAGATGCCCCCGCAGTTGCAGAACCAGCTGGCTCAGCTTCAGCAGCTTAAGGTTCAAATAGAAGCCGCGGGGAGGCAGAAGATGCAGGTAGAGGCTATGTTGCATGACTCAGAAAATGCGTTAGAGGAATTGGAAAAGCACGATGAAAAATCAGCGATATACAAAAATGTTGGCATGTTGATGATAAAAACAGGTAGGGACGAAGTAAATGAGGAACTGTCAGAGAAGAAAGAGACCTACGCCTTGCGATTGAAAACGCTGGAGCGGCAGGAGGAGCGAGTACAGAAGAGATACCAGCAGTTGCAACAGCAGTTGCGAGAGGCTTTAGGTGCTGCTACACAGCCGCCAGGCGCATAGTTTAGTTCAGTCCGCATGGCGCCCCAATTTTTTTATTCAAACTCTTATTTTGTTCATATTAAAAAAAATGCTCAGTAATTACAAATATGTGGGATGTTTCAAATGGTAATTCCGCTTAAAAAGATAAGGGACGATGTATGGGAAGTACCCCAGTCGTATAAGGAGTACATGCGAGTGCCGGCAAGGGTATATGCAGCAGAAGCGCTATTGGAAAAGATGAAAAGCGACCTGACGCTGCAACAAACAATCAATATCGCTTCGCTTCCAGGCATAGAAAAATACTCTATGGTTATGCCAGATGGGCATCAGGGTTATGGCTTCCCGATAGGCGGCGTTGCGGCTACGGATTTCGAGGAAGGTGTCATTTCCCCTGGTGGCGTTGGCTACGACATAAACTGTGGCGTGAGGCTTATCCGCACCAATCTGAAGGAGGGCGATGTAAGGCCTCATTTGTCCGAGCTATTGGACAGCTTATTTGACTATATCCCCGCGGGACTTGGACTATCCGGGAAAGTGAAGCTGTCGTATAGTCAGTTAGATGAGGTGCTATTGGGCGGTTCCAAATGGTGCATTGAGAATGGTTATGGCTGGGAGGAGGACATAGAGCGTACAGAAGAGGGCGGTAGATTAAAAGCTGCAAGTATAGAGAAGATAGATGAGAAATCAAAGAAGCGTGGGTCTCCTCAGTTAGGCACGCTCGGTTCCGGGAATCACTTTTTAGAGGTGCAGGTAGTGGATGAGATCTTTGATGAGCAACTTGCAAAAGCGTATGGAATAGACGAGGTGGGGCAGGTAACTGTTTTGATTCATACAGGGGGCAGGGGCTTCTCACACGGCGTTTGCACCTACTATCTGAGGAAATTCGAACGCGAGATGAACAAAGATGCAACGTTATCAAAGATACTCGGCTTAGAACGTGAACTGGCTTGCGCTTATTTGAACAGTGATACAGGCATGGCTTATTTCGTATCGATGTGCTCATGTGCGAATTACGCTTTTGCGAACAGGCAACTCGCAACCCACTGGACAAGAAAGGTATTTGAAGACGTGCTACGAAGAAATGCGGAAGATATGGAAATAAGGCTGGTGTACGACATCGCACATAACATAGCGAAAGAGGAAGAGCATGTGGTGGACGGGAAGCGGAAGAAGCTGTGTGTGCACCGGAAAGGTGCGACACGGGCGTTTCCCGCGGGTGACGAACGATTACCACCGATCTATAGAAACGTTGGCCAGCCGGTGTTAATTCCCGGCTCTATGGGCACACGCAGTTTCTTAGCGGTGGGCACAGACGTAGCAAGAGCTGAGACTTTTGGAAGTTGTGCTCATGGCTCGGGTAGAGAAATGAGCAGGACAGCGGCAATGAGGCAATACCGGGGTAGTGAAGTGAAAGCGGAATTAGCGAAGCGGAATATAATAGTGAAGACGCGAGAACGAACAAAGCGAGATGTAAGGAAGAAGAGAGGTATTCAATTTGACAAATATGGTGAGCTGGCGGAAGAAGTTTCCGCAGCCTATAAAGACCCGGAAGTGGTGGTCCAAAGTTGTGAAGTATCAGGTATAGCGAAGAAAGTAGCGGCTTTCAGAGCTATTGGCGTTATAAAAGGCTGAAAAGTTTTGTGTTTTTGTTTGGCTACTTTTTATAACCACAAGATTACACAGATTTCCACGAGAAAAAGAATAATAATAACATAGTTTCAGTACACTATTAGCTACTTTACCGTCAATTAAACCATATATTTAAAATCCTGATTATCTGCGTCCGATTATCAAAATTTATTGAAAAACTATTCCTTTAATAAAACTTTCTTTTAAAGAAAGTTTTATGCGACTAACAATAAGCGGTCTTCCGGGCAGTGGAACAACAACAGTTGCGAAATTGCTATCGCAGGAATTTGAGCTGGAGCTAATCTCTGCTGGCCAGATGTTCCGGCGAATAGCGAAGGATAAGAAATTGCAGTTGGATCAATTTAGCGAATTAGCAGAGAATAACGATGAGTTCGATAGGCAGATAGATGAGATGCAGGGCAGGGAGGCGATGAAGCGTGACAATGTCATTATAGAAAGCAGACTGTCTGGATTCTTCGTTCCCAAAGCCGATTTGAAGATATGGTTGAAAGCACCTTCGGAAATAAGAGCGAGTAGGATTGCGGGTCGCGAAGGCATAGCCTATGAAGATGCTCTTTCCACAATGAAAGATCGAGAACGGTCCGAATATAAGCGCTATGAGCAATATTACGGCATAAACTTGGACGACCTTGCCATTTATGACCTGATAATCGATTCCTCTCGATGGAACGAGAAGGACATAGTGGCGATGATAAAGGTGGCGTGTGTAAGTAAAAAGGGTAGTGAGTACTAACATCAATTGTTACAATCGAAGAAAAATGGACAAATTTCATTTCCGCCTTAGCTGCGAGAAATCCTAAATCCTAAGCACCAAATTCTAAACAAATTCTAATATCTAAACGCAAAATTCAAAACAAACTCTTATAAAGGGTGCATTATCAAAGAACGCTTCGTTGTTTTTGTCATTGGGATTTTGGTATTCGATATTGTTTAGGATTTAGGATTTGCGGGAAAAAGCGAAAATCTTTTTTGTCCACGGGATAAGTGGATGCAACAATTGATGGTAAGAGGAGGTCTTACGACCACAGTCCCTTCATCGAACCACGGATTTCCCCTATGCTGCTCTCATTTGGCATTGCCCCATTACCGGGAGTGCGAAGGCCACTTAGTCTTCAAGCGTGATGTTAAAGATTTTAATTTGCACCCGGCATTTTGCAATTAATTGCTCGAAATCCGTAAGAGTTTGAGCAATTACAAATTTGGGATATAAAGAAAACTTTTTGAGATCGAAAGACTTAAACTTTATGGTTACCCACTAGGGCAACAATTTGAAAAAAACCGGAACACTTTTATAGAGCTACCTATAATGGTTACCCTATGAAGAAACAAAATATGGTAACTTTTGGGCATGCAATAAAACGGAAAATAGGGGTAATATTAATTTTTAGTTTATTATCCTTTGGATTGGTAGGAACTGCACAATCTGCTGACTTTTCGTTTGCTATTATTGCAGATCCGCACATAGATGGCACTATCTCCCACGAAGAACGATTAATGGATAGTGTCGAGTGGATAAATCAACATTATAACGAAGAAAACATAGGATTAGTATTTGTAGTAGGTGATATTGGGTGGGGCGAGGATGGAGAAAATATACGAAAAGCAAAAGAAATCCTCGACAACTTAGTTATTCCATACATACCTATGATAGGGGACAACGAAATTTATACAGATGAAGATTTTGCAAAAACTTTTGAGCCAAACTATAACTCGCTAGCAGCCCAGCTCGATAATTTCAGAAAGGCCCCAACACGTGTTTGGAATCCCGATATTGAAGATAACAGTTATTTTCAAAGTTTTTCTTTTAATTATGATGCGGTTCATTTCGTCGTAGCTGATTGGGTATCTCGGACACCAGAAGGCGGTGATTTAAATAATTTCTCGGATGGTACGTGGCAGTGGTTTGTAGATGATGTTGTTGACAGTCCTAAAAACAAAAACGAGAATATTGTTATTCTGTCTCATCACCCGATGTGCAGGTACCTGGGTTTCCCCCAATATAGCTTTACTGATGAAGAATTTAACGTTATCGCAGATTTCACGTCAGACTATGCAGACTACATCTATGCGAATTTTGCGGGTCACTTCCATTTTAATGGTATCGCAAATAGAGAATCAAAAGCAGGGTATTCCAGCTATACCACAGATGCAACTTTTGAGGATGCAAACACAATTAGGATTGTACATGTGGATACAAGCGGTGACATCTGCTTATATGAGCATGATATACATGAACTGCCTACGTAATCCGACAGCCCACATCATCAGCCAGTTTCAAAGCTTTTGGTGTTCTAAAAGAGGGATCAATTTGAGAGAAGGGGTTGAACAATTTCTCTTTATCCTCCTCAGAGGTACTCTCCCAACCTCTTAACCCTACTAACGGGATTAGGATGCGTGGAAAAGATCTCCATCAACCTGTCCGCACGACTCACCCGCGCCCTTTCTGCGAATAATTTCAGTTCATAGGCGTCTATCTTACCATCTCTGTTCAGATCAGCAGCGCTCAGATCCTTTAAATCGCCTCGTGCTGTTATGGGATCTGTGGCAAAGAAAGCTCGCATGCTGCCCAGTTCCTTCTTCACCTTCTCCTGCTTCAGACCGGCACTACCATGGATCATTTTGTATAATGCAGAAGCAAGTTCATGAGGCTTCTTCGTTAGCTCCGCACTTCCGGCATCTGCATAATATTCCCTTATTCGCGATCCATAAAGCACGATAAGGTTGCTTATGAAATATAATGCAAAGGCAATAAGTGCAATCGCCATCATAGGTAACGCCCCTTCTCTATCTCTACCGCCACCGCCGAAGAGACCGGACCAGAAGAAGCTGAAATAGATAAAGTAGCATATCATCGGTATCACACTCAGCGCCGTTATAACTACCATATCGTGATGCTTTATGTGTGATAGCTCATGCCCTAAAACCGCTTCTAACTCATCTCTGCTTAGCATCTGCATCAATCTTCTCGTAACGCAAACCCTTGCTTTCCTTTTGGATGTGCCGAACGCGAACGCATTCGGTATCGCTATTTCAGAAATCCCTACTTTTGGCTTTGGTATCCCTGCTTTCATCGCTAATTCCGTCACCATCCGATGTAATTCCGGCTGCTCGGTCTCCGAAACATAGCGAACGTGCATTGTCTTCTCTACTATCTTTGGACCTATAAAGAACTGAACAGCCACCAATCCACCAGCAAGTAGGGCGTAAACAATCGGCGTGCCCACTCCGGTGAAGGTGGCTATGACGATTAATAGCGCATAGATCACCGCAAACAGGAGCAATACACAAAGCCCCATTCGTATCCCCAACCACGCAGTTCTCATCTTTTATTTTAGTCTTAT
>CBDAFQ010000170.1:0-4058 GCA_965195275.1 uncultured ANME-1 euryarchaeote
TTTTTTTCAAGCAGAAGACGGCATACGAGATTCTGACATGTGACTGGAGTTCAGACGTGTGCTCTTCCGATCTTAATAAAAGATGCGCGGACGGTGATAATGAAAGGACCTGCGGGGGTATTCGAGAAAGAGGGATTTGCAAAAGGGACGAAAAGGATACTTAAAGCTATTTCTGACTCTGATGCATACTCGCTACTCGGCGGAGGGCATACATCTGCTGCGATAAGCGAACTGGGAATGGATAAAAGTGATCATGTCCATGTTAGTCTTGCAGGATGGGCATTCCTGCGGTATCTTTTAGGGAAGCCTCTGCCGGGGATAGAGGTATTAAAGAAACAATGATTTCGGATTTTATTCTGTTTTTTATTGTATATACATACAGTATAACTTCTACCCATAAATAAATTTGATTTAGGACGCAGATTTACACGGATTTACACGGATTTAATTTTTTTCTGTGTTAATCAGTGTTAATCTGTGTCAACAATTTATTTTATTTTCGTCTCCGCCTCAGTAACGAACACGCCATTGCAGTACTATACCTTTGTCCATCTTCTCGGCACTTAAAAGCTCCAGCTTTGCCATATCCGTAACAAAGCCCGTACCATCTACAAGTGTCGGAGCGTGTTCGCCACCTATAATTATATTGCCAATATAGATATAAATCTCATCAACGAGCCCCTGCGAAACCAGGGACCAGTTAAGCGTTGCACCGCCTTCCACCATTAATCTCTCCACACCACGTTGCCAAAGTGAATCTAAAAGTTTCTTCAAGTCCACTTCTTCCCTGCCACAGACAATAATCTTCGCTTTCTCGCTTAATCTATCAACATCCGCTACTATCGCCTGTTTGGAAACGGCAATTATACGTTTGCCACTGCCTCTGCACAGGATCTCGGCGTCAATTGGCGTTTTCGCATTGCTGTCTACTACTATTCGTATTGGATTCTCATCCTTTTTCGCACGCGTCCTATCTTCTCGCTGCTTTTTTGATTTCACGGTTAAAGAAGGATTGTCTGCCAGAACAGTACCTATGCCAACCATTATTGCATCGCTTCCCGCCTTCAGAGCATCAACTCTATCACGATCGTTCCCACCGCTTATTCTCGTCTGCACTCGTTCTACCGTTGATATTTTCCCATCCGCGCTCATGGCGGCATTTATAAATACAAATGGTCTCTCCATTTTACTTTGATCACCACAAAATCATTCTCTATGCAGATTTCTGTATCTGCATAACCCTTCTTGCTTTTCTACCGCTACCAGCCATGTCATTTCCTTCCTATAACTAACGTCTTAAATAAATAGTAAATTCAAAATTTTGTTATATTAAAAAAAGCAGCCATATATGGCTGCGTTTAGCTACTATGGGGTCTGCGTCCTGGTCTAAATGATCTTTTTGGGAAGTTCTTCCTGCTGATTCGTACTTTCTTTACATCCGGCAGTTTTTCTTCTGTTATGGTTACCTCATTGCTTTTCATTACGCGTCTAAAGCTATCATAATCTCTGCTTGCAAGGATACTAATTGCTACCCCATCTTTACCAGCTCTTGCGGTTCGCCCTATCCTATGGATGTAATCCTTGCCGTACATAGGAATATCGTAATTGTATATGTGCGAAACATGAGGGATGTCAAGACCTCGTGCTGCGACATCTGTACATACAAGAACACGAACGTCATGAGAGTGAAATTGCTTCATTACCCGGTCTCTTCTATCCTGTGTAAGTCCGCCATGAATGGCCATAGCACCTATCCCTAGCGCTTTGAGATTGCTTGCAACAAAGTCTGTATTTGTACGTGTATTACAGAACACCATTACAAGCTCTGATTCTTCGTGCTTCAATAAATGGACTAACAAAGAAAATTTCAAATTGTCTGGTACATCATAGTATAACTGCGTTAATTTACTCGGATCGACATACGCTTCTGCAGATACGCTAATAGGATCTTTCTGGTATTTCCGCGCAAGAACGGTTATCTCTCGTGATATAGTAGCGGAAAACAATAGCGTCTGCCGGTTTCGTGGACATTCCCCTACTATCTTCTTGACATCAGGGATAAAGCCCATATCCAGCATTCGGTCCGCTTCATCTAAGACTAGTATGTTTACCTTACTTAAGTTAAGTGTCCGCCGCCCAATATGATCTAATATCCTGCCGGGCGTTCCTACTACTACATCAGCTCTCCGTAACTGCGTAATTTGTGGATTGATAGATACACCACCAAAAACTGCAACAATCCGTAACGGTTTGTATTTTGAAAATACGCTTAACGCTGCGGCAACTTGCTGTGCCAATTCTCGTGTTGGCGTTAGTACAAGTGCCCGAATCCCGGTTCCTTTTTCTGTCTTTTGTATAATGTCCGCAGCAAATGCAAGTGTCTTTCCAGAACCTGTTGCCGCCTCCGCTATAACGTCCTTACCTGAAAGAATTAACGAAATCGATTTCTCTTGTATCTCTGTTGGTCTTTCAAACCCTTCTTCTTCTATTGAGTTTAAAATAGGCTCAATAACACCTAATTCCTTAAAATCCTTCATTTCCTATTCAAGAAAAAAGTCTATTGCTTTCTCTTATTTACCTCTCTGTGTTATATTTACTAATTATGAGTATATAAAGGTTTAAACTTTCCTTTCATTCATTCAAGGAGAAAAGCACATCATCCATCTCACATATACCAAAAGAGAGTGGCACAATGATGAGTACTCCCTCCATCTCCCGCGCTACCACCTCCGCTGAGGGGGCGTATGTGTCGTCAAGGTTAACTTTTGGTCCCCTTGTAATGAAGATTATGGGTTTTCGCTCTTTTTTTCCTATGGGCAAGATACGTTATTTTGCCGAAAACACCAAAAACTTTATATATGAGCTTTTTCATATGGACAATTATGCTAATTACCATACCAAAAGCGATAATAAATTTAGATCCAGAAAAGTTTATAGCTTTTTATGGTAGGCTGCGTAATAGTTAAAGCACACATACTCAAACTACTCAATGCATTAGAAGCGTAAATGCGACTCGCAGGCGAGTTGCGAAAAGGAAACCAATTCTTGGAAGATGAACCAAATCGCATAAATGGCGGTAAAGGAAAGTCAAAATTCACGCTAAAGATGGCTGAAAAGGAAAAGGTTAGCGTAAATTTATAGGGAGAAGGAGAAAGGGCATAAAAAAGCGAAGAAGAAGAAAAGAGCCAAGATGAAATGAAAATCGCATGCGTATATGACGTAATCTATCCCTATGTGATAGGCGGGACAGAGAAGAGGATCTGGGAGATCTCAAAGCGAATAGCTAAAAAGGGGCATGAAGTGCATTTGTTTGGAATGAAATACTGGGATGGAGAGGATGTTATATTAAAAGAAGGTGTTTACCTGCATGGCGTTTGCGAACCAAAAGAGTTGTATGTTGATGGAAGAAGATCGATAAATCCTGCAATATATTTTGCAAGTAAACTCCTCCTGCCTTTACTAAAAGAAGATTATGACATCATAGATTGTCAAGGTTTTTCGTATTTCCCTTCTTTTTCTGCAAAGATTTGTTCTGCATTGAGGAGAACACCATTATTAATTACATGGTGTGAGGTATGGGATGATTACTGGTATGAATATCTGGGTAAAAAAGGCATATTTGGGAAAGTGATTGAGAAAACGACCACGCATTTAACTGATAAAATGATTGCTGTTTCAGAAAGAACGAAGAATGATTTAAAACGGATCGGAGTGAAGAACAATATCAAAATAATCCCAAATGGGATAGATTTTGAAATGATAAGACGGATAAAAGCATCAGATGAAGAATCAGATGTCATATTCGCCGGAAGGTTGATCAAGGAGAAGAATGTGGATGTTCTGCTTAAAGCGGTAAAGTTGGTTAAGAAAGAGATGCCAGAAGTGAAATGTAAGATCATCGGCGAAGGTCCGGAGAAGAGTAAGTTAGAGAAGTTGGCTTATGATTTGGGATTAGAATCTAATGTCGAGTTTACTGGATTTTTAGGTGACCATGACGATGTGATTGCATATATGAAATCATCGAAGGTGCTTATGTTGCCTTCGACCAGAGAGGGTTT
>CBDAFQ010000171.1:0-8259 GCA_965195275.1 uncultured ANME-1 euryarchaeote
GAACGGATTAGAGGATTTTTTGACTTGATGAGGCCATTCACAATTCTTGGAGGGCTAATAGCAGGTTTTTTCCTCACCATGTTAGCTTCAAAGGTCTATGGAGTCACATTTGATTTTTCACTTGCACTGTTTGTAGGTGTAATCCTGGGGCTATTACAAGGGGCTTCTCAGGCACTTAACCAATCAATAGAAGAGGAGTTAGAAATAGACAAAATCACAGGAAAGGCGGAATATCGCCCTACAGGAAGGGGTATTATTTCATTAACGGAGGGTAAAATATTTGCTATAATTTTATATGTGGTGGCGATCACATGTGCTTTTTTTATTGAACCGTTATTCGGGCTATTTATAAGTATCATTGCATTTTTTGGCGTGTTTTATACCATACCACCAATTCGAGCCAAGAGATTCTTCTTGGTCAGCAATGTGTGGCAGGGGATAGCAAGAGGAATGTTACCTATCTTTGCGGTATTTGCCATATTTGGTAATCCATTTACATCGCTTTCCGTATCTCTCGCATTTGTGATTGGTGTCTGGATGGTCGGGGCGCAAGCGAGTAAGGATCATGGTGACGACGTTAAAGGAGATTTGAGGTATGGGATCCAGACTTTTTTTGTGCGGTTGCCAGAGAATCAGGCGTTATACCTGATGAGTGTGTTCATGGGGGCTGCCTTTGTTCTTTTAACCATTTTTACCGCGCTAAATTTATTGCCACCGATATTTCTTTTACTGCTGATACTAGTTATCCCTTCTGTTCTGATTCTGTACTTCCTTAAGAACAACTGTGTGGCACCTTTATTAGAAAATAATGTGGGGTGGGTTTCCATGTACCTCTCATTAGCTCTATGGTATATTTTACCTGCGATAATACTTTAGTATAAACACCTTATTAACAGAAGAGATAGAAATGACTTTAAAGGAGAAAGTTAGAGATTGGTTGCAGGTATTTAGAGCTCAAACAGCGCCGGCAACGATAATTTTGGTATTGGTTCCGTATCTACTTGGTGGCGGAAATCTTTTTACCTTTGATGGGTTATTCATTGGTATACTCGCTATGTTGTTCCATTGGTTTACGTTTGGACACAATTCACTTATGGATACTGTATCCGGCTATGACATCAGGGATAAACAAAAAACGCATCACGCTCTGATTAGAGGCACTATAAGCCTTGAATCTGCACATAGGGTGATCCACACAGGATTGTTTATTCTTACGTTGGCAGGGATCTACTTGGCGCTTAAAGGAAATGGAAACCCTGCTTTAGCTATCGCTTGGTTCGCCATCTTTATTACTGCGGGTCATGCTTATAACGATGGGCTATCAAAAGTCACGATCTGGAGTTTTGTTCCGATAACAATTTGTTTCACCGCTTTTGCTATATATGGGTCCTATATATCGGCGACTGGGATGACCAATCTTATGTTTTGCGTAGCTGTATATTTTGCACTTGTATGGGTATTTCTGTCATCATTTTCGGGAGATCTCAAGGAAATAGCAGAGGATGAGGCCAATTTATTAAGATATATGGGTGCACGGATCCGAAATAATCGCTTAGAGCTGGGTAAGGCGAAATACTATGGCTGGCTCGTTAAGCTCATGACCCTCGGAGTTGGTGGCTACATAATCGTTCAAATCGGGTTTAACCTGTTATCTATTGCATTATTCACGTTATTGGCAGCGTTGGTTATCTACTTCTGCTACGAGCTTACAAAAGATCGTATATGGGATAGAAATAAGTCGCTAGTGCATATGTCAGTGCTAGAAATTGCTACGATCTACATTATGCCCGCAATCCTGATACCCATCATAGGTCTGACAGCCGCGGCAACATTGATGCTCTTTGGCATCGCCTATTTTGCGTTCTTTAATACCATCATTTGGGGGACAATTCTGCGCCCGCAAGTGTAAGGAACAGAACTATGAAAGAATCCCTTATATTAATACGGGTTCAGAGCGTAGTACAGGCACCGCTGTTCTTGCTTTTGGGTGCAATCCTTGCAACGGGTGTTCTGCTATCATGGACCTACTTATGGTTAGCAATCGCAGGCATCTTCATCCATATACAGGTTTATGGCTGGAATGATTATCTGGATGCCGAATATGACAAAACAAAACAGTATCTGGAAGGTAAACCGCTGGTTTCCAATAAACTTGAGAAATCAAAGGTACGGTTCTATCTTTCTGTTCTACTGTTACCTCTTCTAATATTAGTTCTTTTCTTAGACTATGGATATTTGCTCTTATTACCTTTGGGTGCGGGATTGATGTACGATATGTTTTCAAAAAAGACGTACTATGCCGGATTTTTTGCCGCTTTATGTTCATTATCCGGTATCATAGCAGGAGCAATAATTGCTGGTGGTGTGTTAACAATCACCATACTATTAGCCAGCATGTATTTAGGACTTGAGACGCTATACATCAATAATATACTAGGAGCCCTTAAAGACAAGGATGACCTCTACACTGTCCTGGGTTTCAGAAAATTGACCTATGTTGGATCCGTCATAAGGATGATTAACATCTCACTCTTAATAATCATGATGGTTTTAGTTGGCATCACCATTCCATTGCTGATTTTTTTCATCCTATGTGTGGCACTGCTCATGGTTTCCAGTGTAGCGATTTTTAGAGAAGAATACAACGACCACCAGAGATTACAATTTCTGAGGTGGATGACAGTAAATACCATAGTGGGGTTGGCAATGCTTCCAATAATCCTAGCACCATTGATTACTATGGGATTTGCATTACTATTTGTGTCAATTCCCATTATATGGTTTATCCTATGCAACAGATTGCTTACAGGATCCTTACTTCCAAGAATATAGGATTATCCTGCTTTTACTCATATCTAACCGCCTCAACCGGGCTCATCTTATATGCTTTGCGAGCCGGATACAACCCCGATAAAACACCAAGCAGAATAGCAAGGACTAACCCACCAATAACAACATTAAATGTAATTATCGCCGGTATTTCCACTTCGAGTACCATGCTAGCCCCTATACATATCACGTGAGCTCCCGCAACGCCCAGTACGCATCCTAATACGCCACCAGCCAGGCTTACCAGAGTCGACTCTATTAAAAATAAACCCATGACGTCGCTATTAGTAGCGCCAACGGCCTTCATAACACCAATTTCATGGGTGCGCTCTATAACCGACGTCAGCATGCTGTTCATGATACCTAAAGAAGCCACAATAAGCGCGATCGAAGCAATGCCTATAAGCATTGCCTGGACAATAGCTAATATTGATTTTATTTGGTCTATAGCACCACCAATGGTTAGCGCCTGGGTAAAACCGTCTAAGTTATGATTATCGTCTATCACCTCTTCGATTTCATCAGAAACCTCTTCTGTCTTGCTGACATCAAGAATCCGTACTGCCATAAAGGCTATGTCATCAGTTTCCAGGATGTCTTTTGCATCATTTTGTGGCACATATACCCGGTTGTTAGCTTCGGCGAACATAGCATGCTTTTCGAGTATTCCAACAACCCTATATTTTGTTCCTTCAATCGTCATATGGCTGTGAGGGTTTATCTCCTTCTCAAAATATTCGTTTGCAATGTTGTACCCAAGCAGGCACACTTTTTTGTCACGTGCACGTAAGTTTCGTCCCGCCATAAGCTTGAATGTCTCACCGTATATTGCATCCAATTCCTGCGGATTACAGCCACAGATCTCCACCGGTATTCTTTCGCCTCGGTATTCGATTCCGGCACCGCCAATAATCATGGCAGCCACAGATTCAACATTTCTAACGCGCCCCACATCGCGAATATCTGCCTCCGTAAAGGACCCCAACTCGACTAGTCCTCGGCCCGGCACAATTTTACCGGGCACCACATGGATGACATCAGCCATTTTGGTCAGTTCTCCGGATATTGCATGCTCCATACCGTAACCAACAGCCATCAATGCGATTATAGCGGCGATACCAACAGCTATGCCTAACAACGTCATTAGAGAGCGTGTTTTACGCTCGCTTATGTTTCGGTATGCTAAAAAAAATCTATCTAACATAGTAACTATTGCAGTTTCTATTACTTTACTGTATGTGTTAAACATTGGACACTATTAAAGATATTATATGGTGCGTGGAGAGCGAAAAGCATTCATTCTCAAGTTTAGCTGCTGACGTTTGGATAGCCACCTTGTGGCCTATAGTCAACCACACAAGAAAGCATATGCGAAGAGTTTTTTAGACAGTGCTAGGTGGCACTATGAAAGATGCGTGAAGAAGGGAAGAAAAAATCGAAAGTTTTTAATACCTACTTTCATATATTTTGTAATATGCTGAAAAAACAGAAAGCGCCGAAAAACGAGGAAGAAGGAAAAAATGATGCAATCGCCTAAAAATGCATTTATAGAGCTTATCGTGGAAAACAGTAAAGTCAACGGTTTTGATGAGCTATCATCAAAGATCATCGGTATCTTGTTTATAGAACCAGAAGAGATTGCTCTCGACGAACTGGCGAATCGAACCGGGTATAGTTTATCTGCAGTAAGCACCGCACTGAAATTTATAGAGCGAGCAGGAATAGTGAAACGATCAAAGAAACCAAAATCAAGAAAGGTGTATTTCTACATGGAAAAGGATATGTTAGCTATGTCCTTACAAATCGCGAGAAGAAAATACGAAAAGATCTTGTTACCATCAAAACAAAAACTCCCTAACATAATTGAGCTGTATAAACAGGATAGTTCAAAAAATTCTGGGGCAGAGTTAATGATTGTAGAAGATTATTACAAATCATTGATATTTTTTGAACAGATATTAAAAGAATTTATTGAGAAGTTTGAGCGGTATGGTATGAGGTGACTAAAAATAATGAAAAAAAAAGGTGATGTGGAAAAATGAATGGTAAAAGTTTGGTTGAGATGAGAATTAGATCGCGCTATCGTTTTGTTGAAACAAAAGGAGGAGATATACAATGATAAGAGCGAAGAAAGTAATTGCGATGACTTTTGCGGTGGCCGCTTTGATACTGCTTGCAACAGCCATTGTATCTGCCATTGATGGCCCCGCGGTCATGGTTACTAGCTACACTGTGGAGCCCGAAGCTTTGATGCCCGGTGACACTGGCACTATTACACTAACCATAAAAAACCCTTCTATAACTGCCGAATCGTCAGAGATCGCGATGACCTATGGAAAAGCCGGTTTACCACAGCAAAGTACCACAACGGCATCAACACGAGATAACAGTGCAGAAATAAAGACAATACGGCTGAGTAGCAGGGGTAGTGGCATAGAATGGTCGAGTGAAGGTTTTCAGCGCACTGAATACGGCAACATAGGCGCTTTAGGACCTGGCGAGAGCATAGAACTCAGTATACCGATAAAAGCTGCTGAGTACGCTCGTGACGGTACTTATCACCCGGAAGTGTATATAGAAGTGGAAAATGGCGAAAATGTGCGGTTCCCGGTCTGTGTGAAAGTAGACAGTAGTGAAGTGGAACTACTTGAGATGGATGCACATCCGGAGATTTCGCTCAGTGAGTCAAAGCAGATAGGGCTGGTGGTGGCGAATAATAGGCCTAACTCCGTGAGCGGGGTAAATGTGTATGTGAAAGCAAAAACAGCTGAGTTAGAAATCACGCCCAAACAAATATTCATAGGCGGTTTGGGAGCGAGCGAAAAGAGAGAGGTTAGTATCACGCTTACGCCTCTTTCTGCTGGTGATATAGACATCTCGTTTGATGTTATATATAAGAACGGCGATAATGTACATCATAACTATCTTGAATCATCTATATTGGTGAAGAGCATAGCAGATGTGAAGCTTATCCTGGTGAATGCGCCCGAATTTGTTTATAAAGGAGACATAGCGAAGATAGAGTTTGACGTAGCTAATGGCATGGCGAAGGATATTAAAGCAGTATCCGTGATACAGACGGTAGACAATGGAAACGGAGGGGTCTGGCTATTACCTTCTGAATATTTTATTGGCGACATGGAAGTTGGGGACGTCTTTTCGGCTTCTTTTGAGCTTTATACTGACGATTTGGGCGTTGGCGATACCAAAATACCGTTTAAATTGGTGTTTCGAGATCTCGACACGGACAAGAGATATGAACTCCCGGGTTACGCGGTACACATAGAGGTAAAGGAGCCGCAGGATGGGGAGTTACCGATTTATCTGCTCATAGTCGCACTACTTGTAATTATCGTTGTTGTCGCTGGGCTGGTATGGGTAAAGCGAAAACGAGGAAGGTAGAGGGAATGATCCACACCGAAAACCTAAGCAAAACGTACAGGATGGGAGATGTGGAAGTACAAGCACTGCAGGCTGTGAACTTAGAGATAAAAGACGGTGAGTTCATTGCTATTATAGGGCCTTCTGGCTCGGGCAAGTCCACGCTGCTCAATCTGATCGGCTGTTTGGATACGCCCACAAGCGGTGCGGTCTTCATAGATGGTACAGATACAGGTAAGTTAAGCGAAAACGCGCTTGCCGAGATACGACGAGAGAAGATAGGCTTCATATTCCAGCAGTTTAATCTCATCCATACCTTAAATGCGTTAGAAAACGTTGCACTTCCCATGTTCTTCGCGGGTGTGGGGCGAGAAGCGAGACTGAAGAAAGCAGAGGAGCTGCTTGTAAAAGTTGGGCTTGGCGACCGTATATACCATAAACCTTCGGAGTTGAGCGGTGGGCAGCAGCAGCGTGTGGCTATTGCACGTTCGCTTTCAAACGACCCGGCAATAATCATCGGCGATGAGCCAACGGGAAACGTGGATACTGAGACGGGAAACGCGATAATGAGCATCTTAGAAGGTTTGAATCGCGAGGGAAGGACGATCATTGTGGTAACGCACGATGCGGAGATTGCAGCCCACGCAGGTAGAACAAAGCGGATGCGAGATGGAAAGGTGCTTGATTGAGCAATGCGAGACAAATTTCTGCTTGCATTCCGGAGCATAAGAGAGAGAAAGGCGCGTTCGATACTCACTGTACTGGGTATTGCAGTGGGTATAGCGGCTATCGTTTCTTTGATGAGCGTTGGCTATGGCATGGAGCATGCGATAACAGGTGAATTAACGGGAATGGCAGATATGATCTCGGTGATGCCCGGCAAAATGACGGGGGGCCACACCTATGTGGAGATGGGCGGGTTTACCGATAGAGACGTGAAAGACTTGCAGCGGATAAGCGGTATAAAGGACATATCAGCAATGACGTACGACTCCGTAGAAGTGGAGTATCGTAATAAGAGAAAACCCACTTTTGTACTCGGAGGTGATACTAAAGATCTGGAAAGCTTCTACGTGGAGCCGGTCGGGCTCAAAGAAGGGCGATGGCTCAGGGAAAATGACTATAAAGGGTGCGTCATCGGGGACCGGGTAGCCAATGACTTCTTCGATGATGTCATACATGTGAACGATAAGCTGGTACTAAATGGTGATAAATTCGTTGTGGTTGGCGTTTTTGAAAAAGGGGGCATGCTGTATTCTACAGACGTAGATCGCAACATTTTCCTCACCTTGCGTGCTGCAAAGAATGTTCTGCAAACCGATGAGATAAAATACGTGGTGGTGCGGGTCTATGAGATAGATGAAGCAGAAGAGATAGCAGATGAGATCAAGGAAGTGATAAATGATAATCATGGACTCGATGATTTCGCCATGGCAATGACGATGGGCAGCATGCTCGAGCAGATAGGGGATATATTCAATATTATACGGGGTGTTTTGGCGGGAATCGCGGCAATTGCACTCGTTGTTGCATCCATTGGCATAATGAATACGATGCTGATGTCTGTGATGGAGCGAACGCATGAGATCGGCGTGATGAAAGCGATAGGCGCAAAAAGCCGCGATGTGCTCGCTCTTTTCCTGCTCGAATCGAGCATTGTGAGTCTGGTGGGCGGTGTAACTGGCTGTGTAGTGGGTGTCATCGTAGCTAAAGTCCTGGGCTTCTTAGGCAGCGCGGCATCGGGATTAGAAATCGCAGCGATTGTGAAACCCGAAGTTTTACTCGGTGGAATCGCGGTTGCCGTGATTGTAGGAGTTCTATCAGGGTTCTATCCGGCAAGGAAAGCGTCAAGAATGAGCCCTGTAGAAGCAGTGAGGTATGGCTAAACATTCTTTCTAAAGAAAGAAGCTTTACCAAGAAAGATTGGTTTTGCAAAGCAAAAAGATAATTATATAGGAAGGGTGTTGAGCGATCGATGAAAGATGCATTTCTACTGGTGTACCGGAACATAAGAGAGCGAAAAACTCGTTCTATACTGACGATGCTGGG
>CBDAFQ010000172.1:0-18568 GCA_965195275.1 uncultured ANME-1 euryarchaeote
TTATGGTACTAACCTATTCCCAATATGGGGAATAGGAAAAGACAAAGGTATATGTCCTATTTAGTGTTTGATCAGCAAAAGATAAGATATTATGGGGTATTTGATGCGACATATCCCCTAAATGATGCGGAGTTAAGGTTAATAAAAGAGGGTAAAGTAGAATAGGGGGTTTCTATGTCGGTATGTAGAAATAAAGGAGATGTAATAGAGGGAGAAGTAATAGCCACTTGTCTTTTATCTTTTCAATATACTTGAAGATGGCGGATAGTGAGGACATGCCCACAACAGCAGATAACACGGTGTAAAAGACGATGCTTCGCTCCGTCCAAAAACTGCTTACGCAGAACTTCTTTTACTCCGATACCGTTAGACTTCATGTCGTCCAAGTTCAAAAGCACGCATATTGACCTCAAGGAACTTCGCGGGCACTGATGCGCTGAGCGCCTCGATTAGCTCCTCTTCCCGTAGCGGGATATGCTCCGAGAGCGCGCCCAACATCACGACATTCATCGCTTGTTGATTACCCGCATTGACAGCCAGCTTTGTCGCATCAATAGTTTTGAGTTTATTGCATATCCTTTGTAGCGGCGTAAGAATCTCTTCCAGCGGAGGATACGTGAATTGACCTGAGGTCACAGTAGTCGGATGTATTGGATATGTGTTCACAAGCGCGATACCATCTTCAGACAGGTAATGTGCATACCGTAGCGCTTCCGCGGGCTCGAGCGCTAACAAGACGTCCGCCGCACCCGCAGGCACCAGTGGACCGTATTCACAGCCTAACCGGATATGGTTCATCACGCTACCGCCACGCTGTGCCATCCCATGCGTCTCCGCACCCCTTACGGAATAGCCCGCCTTCAACGCCGCCTTGCCAATTATATTAGATAGCAGGATCACTCCCTGACCGCCAACGCCAACTAAAACGATGTCGCACACAGATGTTCTCATTCGACCACCTCGATAGCATTGTTAGAGCATATCTGTGCACAGACCCCGCATCCAGTGCAGAGCGCGTTGATTCGTGCACTGTCCTCATCAAACTCAATTGCAGGACAGCCAAACTCCACACATTTACGGCATCCTATGCAGTTCTCGTTGTTAACAGTGAACGGTCTTCGCCGTATACCCGACTTTCTCGCGATTATACTACAGGTCTGCTTTGTAATTACCACCGATAGCCCCTGATACGCCTTAGCACGTTTGAAGGTCTCGATTGTCGCGTTTAGGTCGTATGGGTCCACAGTCACGACAAAATCTGCTCCCAGCGCCTTCGCAACTGTCTCAACCGATACTGCTTTTGTTCTAGCGCCGGTTACCGTAAAGCCGGTTCCTGGATGTGGCTGATGCCCGGTCATCGCCGTAGTCGAATTGTCCAGTACAGTAACGGTTATTCTTGCATTATTGTATGCGGCATTGAGCAATCCCGGTAATCCGGTATGCAGGAAAGTCGAATCGCCAATGCTACAACATATGTCCCGCTCTTCGCCCGCAAATCGGATCCCGCTGGCGAGTGTTATGCTCGCGCCCATACAGAGGCATGTATCTATAGTACCCATCCGAACGGCAAGAGTATAGCAGCCTATATCACTTGGAAAGACAGCTTCCTTACCAAAAGCTTTTTTCATGGCATAGTAGGTTGCTCTGTGGCTGCAGCCCGGACAGAGTGATGGCGGTCTGGGCGGCAGGATCTCATCGGCTTCTTTCACTGATTTAACGTCCAATAACGGCATAGCGGTCATACCTGCAATGGCATTTCTTACTAGAAAGGTATCCAGTTCACCCTCACGGGGAATGTGACCAGTCCTTTTGCCAAGGATCTCAAGGTCAGGATTGTGCTTCCTTGCTAATCGCTCCACGTATTCTTCCAGCACTGGCTCCAGCTCCTCGATCACCATCACCTTTGTGACATGCTCAAGAAGCTCCGAACACAAGCCATCTGGTGGTGGGAAAGTGCCGATACGGAGAATGGAAATATCCGCTTCCAACTGCTTTATCGCCTCCTCCACGTATAGCCCCGATATTCCAGAGGCGATGACACCTATATCGCCCCGCAGCACAAGCCGATTCCAGGGCACATCTGCCAGCGCTGTCTTAATCGCATCCTGTTTCTCGAGAAGCGCGGTATGACGTGCTCGGGCGTGTGTGGGAAGCATAACCCATCTGGCGGGATCTTTTGTGAATTCGGTATTCGTGCCCCCACCTTTTATTTGGCCTACCACTACATCTGAACTAGCATGTGAGACTCGTGTGGTAGGCCGGAGAAGGACCGGTAACTCGAGCTCCTCTGAGAGCTCAAAGGCATAGATGGTCATATCTCTCGCCTCTTGCGGATCCGCAGGGTCCAGACAGGGGATGCCTGCAAATTGGGCATACCGTCGTGAGTCCTGCTCGTTCTGCGATGAGTGGCAGAACGGGTCATCTGCTACGCACACCACAAGCCCGCCAATTACACCTGTGTATGCCAACGTCATAAATGGGTCCGCAGCAACGTTTAAGCCTACGTGTTTCATTACGGAAACAGCCCTAGTTCCAGCCCAGGAAGCTCCAATGGCGACTTCTAACGCGACCTTCTCGTTTACCGACCATTCGACATGTATGCCATATTTACTGGCGAAAGGCGCTAAGGACTCTACGATCTCGGATGCCGGCGTCCCTGGATAACCGGTAACAACTCCCGTTCCCGCTTCGAGGATACCTCTTGCAATCGCAACATTTCCAAGCAGATACTCTTTCATTGCTATATTCTTTTAACTTATATACCATAAAATTAAATTTAGTTTAGTTTAGTTTAGAAAGTAACGCAGAAGAAATCAAATCCGTGTAAATCTGTGTCCTAAATTAAATTTATAGGTAGATGTTATACTTTATATACAATGAATAACCTAATCGGCATCTGTGGACATCACAACAGCGGAAAGACGACCCTAATTGAGAAATTGATCAGGCGGTTGAGAAATGAGGGATATAAAATTGCGACAATAAAGAACATTCCAAAGAAGTTCTCGATTGATACCGAGGGGAAAGATACGTGGAAACATAGACATGCAGGTGCAAGTGTGGTCGTGGCTTCTTCTCCTGATGAGACCGCGTTTATCTTCAAGCGAGGGATGGAATTGAAGGAGATTGGGGATATTTTGAATAAAATCGTGCATCCTGATCTAATACTTGTGGAGGGTCGTAAGATGGAGAGAATACCAAAGATTTCTGTCGGCGATATTGAGCTCGAAGGTGCGATAAAATACGAAGATAATATTGATGAGATTCAGAGCTGGATACAGGATTTTATCCGTGACGAATAACGAAGTAGACCCGCCGAATGTAGTCAAGCTTGGTGATCCCGAAGAAAAGGATTATCCACTCCAGAAGGGAAAAGCGATGTGATTGCGCTGGAGCTAAAAGACAACTTCCAGAGGGCTGTCTTCGTCTCTACATTGAATGCATTACTGCGACAACTGAAAAAGGTAGATAAATAGAGGGATAGGTCAAAGAGAGATACGAGTCACCAAAGATATGGCTTGTTGGTTTGCAGCCGAGACTATTGGAGAATCTATCAATGCATTTCCAGATCAGGGGTACGGACAAGGATCCTGATAATATTGGGTCTGAAAAAGTGGTGTGGAAATTGAACCCCCTTTTGTGGCATCGAAAATCCGTCACAGGTATGATTTGATCTTGGCGACCGAGACGATCTTTGTAAATAACAAGTTCGAAGAAGTCTTTTCCTACGGGAAAACAGTCATTTCTTACTGCACCACCGCTGTGGGGCCTGCTCACGTTCTGGGCATTCAAAGATACGGGCGTCCGAGCACGTAAAGAAGCAAATGCTTAAATCTAAGCACCCGGCATCAAATTTGTGAATTCATTTCCACTGCCTCTTTTGTTATCATCGCGGTTATTGTCGAGGGGCTGGCGACTTCGATTTTTACCTTACCGTAGATACGTGCTTTCAAGTCTATTCCTTGCGCTTATTGGCATTTCTCGTTCCCTTAAGGGTACTCTATCTTGTTCGTTAAACTGCGTTTCTGTACGAAAAAAACGACAATCTTTTTATACCGAGTGGTATATGTTTACATATCGGCGTGAAAATCCGAATGTAAAATTCAAAGGATAAAGGAGAACAAGAAAAAATGGAAAGAAGAACGTTATGGGTGATGTTATGTGTTAGCATAGGATTGTTGTTTTTAGCACTTCCCGTGTTGGTAGCAGCAGCAACAACCGAGGTGCACGTGGTAAAATATGCTTCTGACGGTACTACCGTGCTGAACGAAACGACGGTAAATTACACGTGGTTAGAGACGAATTTGCAGGTTTACGGGGATGGGACCACGCATTACTACCATCAGGGTCCTACTTTTAATGACAGCGATCTGTGGGATCCGGCTGAGTTTCAGAATATAGAGAACAGAGATTACGGTGCGGTGCATGGGTCGGATGTTAAGGATATATGCAACCTGGTAGGAGGCATGTCTCCAGGGGACGAGCTAAAAATCAAGGCTTCTGACGGCTTCAGCAAGCGGTTCAACTACACAAACGTTTATGTGCCACAACCACGACAAGGTCCGTTGGTTCTGACCTGGTGGCAAGCAGAAGAGGGCTACGTGCCCGACTATTATGAGGGAATGCGTATCATTTTCTTTGCTGATAACAGCACGAACCCCTGGGGCTGGCATGTATTTGGCAATTGGGACATGCACGAATGTTTCGCACCAAAATACTGGCATAATTACTCCGGGATCTGGCCTTCCTCAAGTGGACTGTCTGTAAAGCACGTCAGTGAACTTCTAATTTACAGCACGGAAGGTGCTCCTGATGTCTTCTTCGACAATTCGGTCACACTTACGGCGGGTAACTTCACCCAGACAGCATATAACACGGGAACAGAATATTCCGTTAACAACATTACGCCTCTGGGAGCACTTGATGCGGCTGCGACCGCAGGTGCTTTTGGCTACAACGTCACAGATAAGAAATACCTGTCAAAAGGTATCCTGATGCTTGACGAGATCCAGGATTATAAATACAACAAGTCGGGCAGCGACAAGTGGGCCTGGAGTTGCTCGGTAAATGATCATGTCCTGGATGACTGGGGTAATCCGGAAACCGAAGGTTTGAATATCTACGCGCTACAAGATAAAGATGTAGTGTACTACTACTACGGCAACGTGGAGCTACCCGATTACGGGTCTGAAGACGCTATAGCTGCGGTTAGGATCACTGTGAATACTTCGCTAAGCGATTGGGATCTCGAACTTGTGGGCGCGGTTACAGAAACAGTCACAAAAGCAGCGTTTGGTGAGGGCGTTGCCTGTGGTCATTATGCTAACTGGACTGATCCCGATACAGGTAAGTTCTGGGAGGGTATTCCACTCTGGTACCTTGTCGGGTGGGTAGATGATGAAATACGGCATGGTTCTGGTGCATTCAACGACATACTCGCTGCTGAAGGCTACACGCTAAAAGTAATTGCAGGTGACGGTTGGAGTACCAGCCTTGCCAGCGCGGACATCGCACGAAACGATGGCTATATCGTTGCAAACACACTCAATGGTTCGGAACTTCCGCTAAACACATCGTCAGGCAAGCCCTGCTGGCCGCTACACCTCAAAGGTGCTAATGTGATTGGAGGGCAGCAAGTAGGAAACATAGCTAAGATCGAACTTGTGGGTCTCCCGGAACCATCGGAAGGCTGGGAACTCAAGCTGCTCGGAGATGTAGGAGACGTCATCACGCAGGCAGAATTTGAAGAAGCGGTTGCCTATCATGAGGTGGCCTACACAGACGGTGACGATACCTGGAAAGGTATTCCACTCTGGTACCTCGCCGGAGCGGTTGATGACGTTGAGAGCAGCAGCCACTGGACGTTTAACGACTCTCTCGCAGCCACCAACTACACGGTAAAAGTAATAGCAGCCGATGGCTACAATTGCACCTTTGACAGTGGTAAGATCGCTCAAGACAACGGCTATATCGTGGCAAATTCTCTGAACGGTGAGCCACTCGACTATTTATGCCCGCTAAAGCTTGTGGGCAGTGCAGTGTCCGGCGGAAACAAGATCGGGAATATCACAGAAATTGATCTTGTCGAACTTATCACTCCGCCACCTGCTACTGGTAGCTATAACCTCAATTTGATTGGCAAGATCACAGATGTGCTTTCTCAAGCTGAGTACGAAACTGCCGCAGATCCTGGCGTAAACTGGACTGATCCTGATACAAGCGATGTCTGGGAAGGCGTACCGCTCTGGTTCTTCTGTGGCTTGGTGGACGATAGGATACCACACGGTCCAGACGGTTTCAACGACAACCAAGCTGCTATGGGCTACAAGATAATCGTGAAAGCAGGTGACGGCTATGCCAAAGAATTTGCAAGTGCTGATGTTGCACGCAACGGCGGGTTTATCGTAGCAGACACACTGAACGGTGAGCCGCTCTCCCAAGAGGGTTCACACCCGCCCTGGCCACTCCGGCTTGTGGGCAGAGAAGTATCCGGAGGAAGCCGGGTAGGCAACATTGTTGAGATCGAACTGACAGAATTTGGTGGCTCAACAGAGGCGCCTTCGGTCCACATCATCAAGTACGATACGGATGGCACCAGCATTCTGAACGAGACTAATGTCTCCTACCAGTGGATGGAGGCGAACCTCCCGGTCATCGGGGACGGTACAACGCACTACAAGTTTGAAGGCATAGATTACTCAGGGGACCATTGGGATCAGAATGAAACTTACGCCGGCGGTTTCAAGGTTGATAGAATCGTGAAAGGAACCAGGGTAAAAGACCTATGTGAACTTGTCGGAGGCATGGGTGCAGGGACGGAAATCAAGCTGGTCGCTTGTGACGGATATGAAACAGCATTGGGCTACGAAAACATTTACACTGATGAACTCTCGAGTGAACAACGGGAACGTCAGGGAGAGGCTTTCCTTGCCTGGTGGGCAGATGACCAGGGCTATGTACCGGACTATTCAAACGGAATGCGGCTATTCTTTACTGCTAGTGACGATGACCATATCTTCGGACTGTGGGATATGCACGAGTGCATGGGCGATAAATATTGGCATTACTACTGGAATGAGGGTGTACAGTATCCGTCATGTGCCGGTCTTTCCGCCAAGTACGTGGATACCATTAAGATATATTCGGCACATGCGACAGACTGGAACCTCACGTTAGAAGGTGCAATCAACGACACGATTAGCAAGTCCTACTTCGACCAGGCGCTTTCTTGTACTATGGGCGGACACGCAGCCGGATATACGGACAGCAAGGGCAGGGCATGGGAAGGCTTGCCACTCTGGGTGCTCTGTGGCTGGGTGGATGATGAGAACTCACATTCAGAAGGTGCATACAATGACACACTCGCCGCAGCAAGGTACAACATTACAATCATCGCAAGTGACGGATATAGCGTGACCATTGACAGTAGAGATACGATCCGAAACAGCAACTACATCGTTGCGAATACGCTCAATGGCACACATATACCAGAAGACGACTCAAGTTGGCCGCTCAAACTCGTAGGAGCGAACGTATCGGCTAGTTTGCAGGTCAAAGGGGTAGCTACGATAAAATTGGACTTTATTCCCGCAATAAAACTATGGCAGAAATAGTATTAGAGGTGGTTCACCGCATCCTTCCTTATTTCACTATAATAAAAAGGGAGAAAAGAGTTATGACGATAAAGTTCACAGTGTGATGATGATAAATGCAAATGGGTGTGCGTTGGTAATGGTTAGCATAGCAGTGCTGGTTTTGGCATTCCCTATGCAGGCTGCCACAACAGAAGTGCACGTGCTAGAGTACGCCTTGAATGGGGCGACAATGCCTATACCAATCACACTATGGGGGCCTTACCTCACAGGCACTATGCAGGATTCAACGACAATCAACTGGAAGACGGAAAATGCAACCACTGGAACTGTAAAGTATGCAACAGAAGGGTATTACAAAGAACATGGCGACTATGACCATACAATTACAGACACAGAAAGTAAGCAACTGCACCATCTTGACATTACGAACCTGACGCCGAACACAGTGTATCATTATCAACTCATATTAGGGCATGAATCCTCTGGCGACCACAACTTCAAAACATACGGTCACGACTCGTTCACATTCATCGTTTACGGCGATAGCCGAGCGCAAAGCCCGTTATTCACGCAGATGGAGCGGCACAAACTCGTTGCAGACAGTATAGCGAGAGAAAAGGATGTTTCGTTCGTGCTGCACACCGGCGATTTTGTCTGCTCAGGAAACGACCAGGAAGAATGGAACCGGTTCTTCGAATCCGGCAGGGTGATGCTGGCAAATACGACCATATATCCCGTGCTTGGTAATCATGATGATAACCATACGAACTACTACGAAACTTTTTTTGTTCCGGAGTGGTATTCATTCGATTGCGGAAATGCACACTTCTCCGTGCTTGACAGTAATGACGGGGTATCGCAGCATATGACCGAGCAGACAGAATGGCTACGGAAGGATATTGCCTGCGATGCAACCTGGAAATTCGTGTCGTTCCATCATCCAATATACAGCTCGGATAAACGCCATGGGGGTGGCTGGAAGAACGCTGTGTGGGAAGATATTTTCATAGATAATAGTGTGAATGCGGTCTTCAATGGTCACGTACATGCTTATGAGCGATATGAAGAAAACGGGGTTCAATATGTGGTTGTAGGTTGTGGTGGGGCGCCGTTGTATCCGCTTGCAGAAGCTAAGATATGGGGTTATCAAAACAGCTTTGAACATACGCTCGGATACGTTAAGATAACGATCGAAGGCGCTAATGCAACAATGAACGTGATACAAGTCGCGGACGTCTCAGAAGATAACAAAGCGGTTACACACATTTATCCGCCGAATACTGTATTTGAGACCGTGGTCCTCAGTTCATGCCCCGCTACGCAAACAAAGAGATACGCGGATTGGATACCTGTGATTAGATTGGGGTGGAGCTAGCGAATGCGAAAAGATTTGTTTTTAATGATAATATACATCTGCTTTGGACTGCTGTTCTTAACGCCACTTGTATCGGCAGATGGCACTACCGAGGTGCATATCGCGAAGTACGCGAACGATGGCACTACATTACTGAACGAAACGACGGTTGATTACGAATGGATGATGCTAAACCTCGAGGTTTACGGTGACGGTGTGACACACTACTACCACCAGGGGCCTATCTTTGGGGACTGCTGGAATGAAGTACACCCAAATGAGACCTATGACAACAGGAATCCGAGCGAGGATATGAATGTACTGGGAAAAGATATGGGAGCCGTAAAAGGGACAAACGTTAAGGATCTGTGTGATCTGGTCGGAGGCATGTCAGAGGGAGATACGTTTGAGGTCAAGGCGAACGATGGATTCGGCTTGAAGTTCCCGTACTCGAACGTTTACGAACCCGATCCGCGGCAGGGACCGATGGTTGTGACCTGGTATACGGTTGATGCAAATGAAAGCGGCGAGATTAGTGGGTACGTGCCGGACGGTTATTCTAATGGCATGCGCCTGGTCTTCTTCGCCGATACGGCCGCGAATCCGTGGGCTAAACACGTATTTGGTATCGCAGATATGTGCGCATGCCTGCCTGAGGATTGCTGGCACTACTATCAATATCCCAATTACCCAACTACGACCGGGTATACGATGAAGTACGCAAATGAAATACTTATATATAGCAGTACGGAACCTCAGGAATTACGTGCAATCTCTGTTTCACCTGCGGACATAACACTGAAAGAGGGTGAGACACAACAGTTCAATGCAACCGCATACGACACGGATGGTAATGAACTGCCAATTATCAGATTTACGTGGACGAGCAGCGCGGAATACATTGGTACAATAGACGACAACGGTTTATTTGACGCAAAAGCAGCAGGCACGGCCACGATAAGAGCAGAAAACGGAACCGTAAGCGGTATGGTGACTGTAACGGTACAGGTACATGAAGATGATAGAAGAGATATGACGTATAGCAGTGATAGTTACAGTGACTCACAGTTTAGTCTCGTTCTAACAGCGATTTACGTCTCGCCGCAGTCGGTAACGGTAAATGCTCGTGACGCTATACAACAGTTCAATGCAACTGCATACGATCAAAATAATCAGGAAATGGACGATATTGTTTTCAACTGGACAAATAGCAATACAACAGTTGGAACGATCAATAGCACAGGCTTTTTCAGCGCTATTGCTTCGGGAACGACAACGCTAAAAGCGACAAACGGGACTGTGCATGGCACGTCAAATGTAACGGTGTCCATACCAACACCCACGGAAACGCCACAGGTAAACGTAACGCCTTCGCCATCTCCTACACTACGCCCAACTCCTACGCCCGTGCCATCTGCGCCACCAACACCATCGGAAATGCCCGCGCTAACCGCTACGGCAACATCATCAGCACCGGGATTTGAAGCTTTATTCGTACTCGCGGGATTTGCTGCGGGTGCTTACGTGCTTAAACGGAGGAAAACGCTAAAATGAACCAAAAGATAGTGTACGGGATTTCGCTGTTTCTGCTTTTGGCATTCGCAGCGTGCCTTGTTCAAGCAGCACCCACAACGGAAGTGCACGTGATTTTATATACAGAGGCGGGAACTGCCTTGGACGAGACAACTGTAACATATCAATGGCTGGAACAGAATTTACCGGTCTATGGCGATGGAGTAACACATTACTACCATCAGGGGCCGGTCTTTGAAAGCGATAAATGGGACAAGAACGAGACGGCAAACTTCAAGGATCGAGGTGCTGTAAAAGGTACGAACATAAAGCATTTATGCGATTTGGTAGGTGGTATGTCACCGGACGATGAGGTGATGGTTCATGCACCGGACGGTTACCATGTAGAATTCGGCTATACAAACGTTTATGAACCGCAACCCCGACAGGGACCGATAGTTCTATGCTGGTATAACGGTGAGGACACAGAAGTCGGTGAGCGTCAGGGAAAGGGGTATCCACCCGACTATTATACGGGAATGCGCCTAGTATTCTTTGCGGATAATTCATCAAATCCCGAGGGTAAACACATCTTCGGCAATTGGGACATGCGCGAATGCTTACCTGAAAATAGTCAGCACTTCTTCGGAGACATGTATCCTTCAACCGGGGGTTTATCTGTGAAATGGGTAGACGAGATAAGGATTTACCGCGGGGGATACACAGGCGAAGAGGGGGGTCCCGCGAAATCTATGTCCACTCCTACATCAAGTCCACTACCCGGATTTGAAGTCGTAGTTGCAATTGCAGGGTTGATGTTGGCTTTTTATGCTTTAAGGAGGAGGGAGAGATGAAAGAAAGCCGCAAAATCATCGGATTTGTATTTGTTATTACAGTGATATGCATCGGAGCTATCGCTGCCGTTATGTATATGTATCCTATTGGAAAGCCCGAAGAGAAGATCAACTGGAACCTGACGTTGATTGGCACGGCGGAAAAAGTAGTGGCCTTTGATGAACTAAAAGCAATGCCTTCTTACGCGGGTTATGGCGGATTCTTTAGCACTGTTGGCATGATAAATGGCCCATTCAAATGTAAAGGTGTCCCTGTGGAAGACTTATGTGCCCTTGTTGGTGGTATTAACGATTCAAACACCCTTTGGGTATCTGCACCAGACGGGTATATGATGGTGTTCACATATGACCAGGTCAAAGGCGATTTTATCACGTATGAACCTGCAACTCTTAAGGAGATGCCACATAGCCCTTTAAAGATGATATTGACGTATGAACAAGACGGTGCATCTCTTTCCGAGGACGATGGCAGACCGCTCAGGCTCGCTATTGTGTCTGAGGATAAACTGTTGACAGAAGGTCATTACTGGATTAAGTGGGTGGATAAAATAGAGATTCGAGCTATCAAGGATCATAATAAAGGGGGAGTTCACAAATGATGAAAGCGATACACATTACAGTTCTGATACTAATTATTGCGGTGGTTGTGAGCACTGCGATTTACCTGCAACAGGAACAGGAAGAGACGAAATTGAAGGTGATCTATGCAGGAAGCCTGATTGTGCCATTTGAAGAAATAGAAAAGCAATTTGAAAGCCAGCATACTGGTGTGGACGTGCAGATGGAGGGGCATGGAAGTATCCAGGTGATAAGACAGGTAATAGACATACACAAGGCGGTGGATGTGGTTGCGGTGGCCGATTACTCTTTGATTCCCGACATGATGTATACTACTAAAAGTGGTGATTATTACGCGGACTGGCACGTTAAATTTGCAACGAATCAGATGGTCATTGCTTATAATAACAAGAGCAAATACGCAGATGAAATAAACGAATCGAACTGGTATGAAATTCTCGGTCGACCGGAAGTGAAGTTTGGGTTCTCAAATCCTATGCTGGATTCCTGTGGGTACAGAACCCTAATGGTGATCCAGCTCGCTGAATTGTACTATAATAACCAAATGATTTTTGATGATTTAATCGCGTGTAATTTCGATCCTACTATCTCGGTAACCAAAAATGGCGATACCAGCATCGTGTTTGTGCCCGAGATATTTGAGCCACGAGCAGAAAAAGTAGTTGTCCGAGGCGGAAGCGTGCAGTTATTAGCACTGCTTGATTACGGTGGGCTTGATTATGCCTTTCAATACAAGAGTGTGGCACAGCAACACGGATTGCGGTTTTTGGAATTGCCCCCTCCGATTGATTTGAGTTCGTCCGAATATGAAAGGGACTACAAGAAGGTTATAGTTCAGCTTGGATTTCAACGTTTTGCCTCTGCGGGCATCGAACGAGTCGGCAGACCGATTTACTATGGGATGACAATACCTCGGAACGCGCCACAGCCCGAACACGCAGTGGAGTTTGTGGAGTTTGTGATAGGCAAGAAAGGGCAGAGTGTACTCGGTGACTTGGAGCAACCGACAATTCAGCCGGTAACTGATAAATTTGATGCAATACCAGATAAACTTAGATCTGTAGTTATAAAAGAAACAAAGATGTAAAGTAGGAAAATTTTAGGAGCGATGAAAATACTTTTGGGAAGGTCAGGAATAGCGAAACTAAAGCGAGAGAAAATGTTTATCCTTTTTCTGCTTTTGGGCCTTTTCCTCATCGCTTTTATCGGTATTACGCTTGGAAACATGTTTTACAAGCAGGCAGAAGACATTTCCGGGTTAATTGATGCCGCAACAGATCCCGTAGTTCTAATGGCAATATGGATAAGCATCTCTGCTGCGATTTGTTCAACACTGATCGCATTCTTTTTCGGCGTACCCTTAGCCTATTTCTTAGCAAGGAAGGATTTCGTTGGTAAGAGCATTATAGAAAGTATTGTGGATGTACCCCTGGTGGTACCACACATTGTTGCCGGGATTGCATTATACGGTGTGTTCATGCGTTATGGGGTGATAGGTGCGCCGTTTGAGAAGTTAGGTATTGCATTTATAGATGCCTTTTCTGGCATAGTGGTTGCAATGCTCTTTGTGAGTGTCCCGTTTTTAGTGGATGCCGCACGTGAGGGGTTTAAAGAGGTAGATCCAAGATTAGAGAATGTTGCACGCTCATTAGGCGCTTCCCAATGGCGAACGTTCATTAAAATAACCTTTCCGCTTGCTGCTTCTTCTATATTCAGTGGCGCGATCCTGTGCTGGGCACGAGGAATAAGCGAGTTCGCAGCGGTAATGATTATTGCCTCATTCCCACGCTCTGCGTCTATCCTGATTGGCGATCGGTTCACCTCTTACGGATTAACTGGCTTACCGGGTATACCAGGCGCAAGACCGATTTCGGTTCTCCTGATCTCGATTTGTCTGGTTATATTTGTAGTGTTACGGGTAATTGTGAAAAGGAAGAGAGTTTAAGAGTTGGTGCTAGTTTTTCTTTTGGTAAAGCTTTTCTTTCTAAGAAAAGGTTTTTATGCTACACTCCAGAGGAATTTGAAGATAAGCGAAAAGAGATAAGTATTGTTCGTCAAGCAATAAAAGAGGGAGTTGTAATTTGAGGGGTGAAACGTTTCAAGCTCCCACCTACATTAAGCTCGGAATGAACTGCGAGTGCTCTCTTAATCCAACACATAAAAATCAAAATCTTCAACATTTCTATACTTTTCCTTTATATTTGTTGCAAAACTCTTCTTTCAAAATCAGGACCAAGTGGATTTAAAATAAGGTGCCGTAATTGGTCACGTAAAGGTAATGGAATACCTAAAGGGCACCAAGTTTGGATTATCGTTTTCCAAGATTGTAGTATTTGATCAGTCCTTTGACTCGAACTACTTATATCAAAATTCAATCTCAAAATAAAACGTACCAGTTCAACCCAATCACTTTCGGGACGGGCATAAGGATCTGAAGATGGAAGTGCCTCTCGTAGATTGGTAGCTAAAAGTTTAAACTGGATATCTCGTATGTTCTTATCAGGCTCGCAGGGACGCCAGCAACATATATGCCCAGAACGTTCAAAACCTTCTAAAATTCTAAAAAAATCATCTTCCTTTAAGTTAATGCTTGTTTCGACCTCGATTTTAACTCTATCGTTAAGATTATCGTCAGAATAGAGTAATATTGAAAATCCTTCTACTTGGCCCCTCAAAGATTGAAACTCTGGAAACTGCCGAATGCGTCCCCGAAATTGTTCAACAATTGTCCGGCCCACACCATATGCATCTTGAAGTTGAATCTGTTTTCCAAACCCTTTGGGATATATATTGAATGCAAAAGCGGGCATATTAGATTCTTTGGTTCAGAAGTATATATAGTTTTGTGTTTTTCACTTTTTCTTTCACATACTATTTTATTTTGTTTAAGCTAATTTGACATTGTCAAATTAATGCCCTTATTTGATAATTTCAACGAAATCAACCTGCTTAAAATCGCCGTTAAAGGTAGCAAGTTTCCTTATTCCGTGATGCTTACACGTAGCGGCTATCAAAGCATCGTTAGGTAGTAAACCATATCGGGCAATCACATCTTCGGCACTCCTTGTAATTCCCTTATCGCTCGGTAATTCGATAAAGGTATCCAGCAACTCATAAACGTTTTTCAAATCATTAGAATCAACAAAAACCCCATTCATCTTCCAACTCCTTGAATGCTTCCTCTATTTCGTCCTTGCTTACTTTAAGAATGCCAAAGGTTTTCTCAACTACTGATTCCTTAAGAATAACCCGGACTCTAGTATTTTCTTTCAGATTTATCTTCTCGAAGGGTTTAAGCACTCCGTCCTCATATACGCATTCGATTACTTCGGGCATGATTGTTATATACTTAAACCTGGAGGTATTTAAACTTTAGAGCTTGTCCCATAAGATCAATCACAAAGCTCCTACTTCCAATGCTTTAATCAACTTTTTTTATTTCATTTGAAGGAACAATTACAATCTGTTTGCTTCGACAGAATTTATTCATCGTACTTGGGTTCTAATCCGTGGGCATAGGCAATAGGTATCATATAGACCCCGCGTCTATAAAGTTTGCCGTGACCTTTTGAAAAATGTATCCATAGTTTTAAATGCTTCTTTTATCTATTGGTATATGAGCAAGTAAGATGATACGGATCAAGAATCTATCCAAAGACTGGAAAGAATTCAGGCTCAAGAACATAAACTTAGAAGTAAAAAAGGGCGAATATTTCGTTATACTGGGGCCTACCGGCGCGGGAAAGACGTTGCTACTCGAAACAATCGCAGGTTTTTACTTTCCCGACAGTGGAGAAATCAGGATAGAAGGACATGATGTAACGGATCTGCCACCAGAGCTAAGGCAAATTGGCTTTATATATCAGGATTATTCGCTATTCCCGCATTTGAACGTTGCGCAGAACATACAATTCGGCTTGAAGTTGAGGAAGACTCAGGATACAAAGAGACTGAATGAAATAATGGACTGGCTGAAGATAGCACATCTTGCGCATCGCTATCCCGTTACGTTAAGCGGCGGCGAGCAGCAAAAGGTCGCTATTGCCCGAGCAATTGCCATTGAACCTTCCATATTGCTTCTGGACGAGCCGTTATCCGCGTTAGACCTCAGAACGAGAGATTATCTGCGCGAAGAATTGAAACGAGTAAAAGCAGAATTTGGTATTACTATGGTTCATGTCACACATGACCAGACAGAGGCTATGGTCTTAGCAGATAGAATAGCAGTAATGATAAATGGCCAGATACAGCAGGTTGGCACTCCGTACGAGATATTCAATAAGCCGCTAAATGAAGAGATAGCTGATTTCGTTGGCGTTGAGAACATATTACACGGGGTCGTTTGGAATAATGAGAACGGCATTGCTAAGATAGAAGTTGATAAGGGCGCTAACATATTCGCAGTTTCTGACTATCATGCGGGCGATGTGAGAGTATTCCTAAGACCGGAGGATATAATTCTGTCTGTAAACCGAGGTGATAGCAGTGCCAGGAACGTTATGGGCGGCAGAATAACCGAGCTACAGGATATGGGTCCCTTAACACGAGTAAAGTTGGATACAAAGCTTGTGGCGCTTATTACAAAGCAATCGCGAGAAAGCCTCGAGCTGCGAATTGGGGCGGAAATATATGCAACTTTTAAAGCGACTTCGGTGCATGTGGTGAGGTTATAAGAAGGATTTGTATTTATGATGGATAAAATAGGCAAACTCGTGATCATCCTATCGCTGTTGGGTGTTTGTATCTTATATGGCATATCAGCAGTTATTGAGCCACCATACGTGCCTTTGGACGAGGTTGAAGCACATGAAAGCGCATTCGTACGTACAAGAGGTGTTATCTCCGACTTCTACGTTACAGGAGCCGGGAATGTGCTCATGAGAATAATGGGAAACCAAAGCGAGCTACTGATATTTATTAGCTCCGCTGCTAATAGCGACAATTTATTAAATCTGAGCTACGGCGATGATATAGAGGTTGAAGGCAGAGTGACGGTATATAAAGGCGAGTACGAACTCGTAGCCGATGAGAACGCAATAAAAAAGGTGGCCCACGAATGTAATATATCTTTCATATCGCAGATAGCGCTACGTCCGGAGTATTATAAGGGAAGAAGGATGCGTGTTGCAGGTTATGTAAAGGATGTATACAAACGAGTTTTTCACCTCTGCGATGAAAAAGGTAATTATTGCATGATCGTGAATGCGAATGAACGCCCCATCTCACAGTTGCAGGAGGGCACTAAGATAGTTGCAGAGGGGTTATTTTATTATGAGCCTCAGAACATGCGGTATGAGTTGAATTTAATCGCTCATACAGGTCCTGAAAGTCCATTTAACCTTTCGGATATTCGATTATCCGTCCCTGTGTGAGAATTAGAGGGAGGGTTCTACTGTTGGAATTATATCGCCACAACTTATATTCTTTTTAATTATATCAATAAAAGATGATGAGGAATGACAAATGGGGAAAGAAGTAAAGACGAAAGAGGAAGTATTTGAAACGATAGAGAAGCGAGCTGTGAAAAGCATCGGACTCTGGTTCACGGACATCCTGGGGCGGTTAAAGAGTGTCGCCATTTCTGTTTCCGAATTAGAAGCCGCCTTTGACGAAGGTATGGGCTTTGACGGCTCCTCGATAAAGGGCTTTGCACGGATAGACGAAAGCGATATGCTCGCGAAACCCGACCCCACAACATTCCAAATTGTTCCGTGGCGACCAAAGGCGGATGTAGTTGCGAGAATGTTCTGTGACATCCTAGAGCCCGAGGGCAATCCATACGAAGGCGATCCGAGGTATATATTGAAGCGGAACTTAGAGCAGTTGAAAGAGGACGGCTACACATTCTATGTCGGTCCGGAACCGGAATACTTCTATTTTAGAGGCGATAAAAATCCGGAGCTACTGGATGAGGGTGGCTATTTCGATTTGATGACCTTGGATGCGGGAAGCGACTTACGAAGGGATGCAGTCTTAACGCTGGAGGCAATGGGGATTGATGTAGAAGCCAGCCACCACGAAGTTGCACCGTCGCAGCATGAGATAGACCTTCGTTATAAAGATGCGCTTACTATGGCCGACCAGGTGATGACATACCGAATAGTAATAAAGGAGATAGCGCAGCAACAGGGCTGTTATGCATCGTTCATGCCTAAACCCATCTTCGGTGTGAATGGTTCGGGAATGCATGTGCATCAATCGTTATTTAAAGGAGATAGAAATACGTTCTTCGATCAAGATGAGGAATATCAACTGTCTGAGCTTGCAAAAGGATACATCGCGGGATTGTTAAGACATGCACCTGAGATAACCTCGGTAACCAATCAGTGGATAAATTCGTATAAGCGTCTGGTTCCGAACTATGAAGCGCCGGTGTATATTACTTGGGCACGTCGTAACCGTTCTACGCTTGTTAGGGTGCCGATGTATAAACCGGGAAAGGAGAAAGCGACACGAGTGGAATATCGCAGCGCAGATCCTGCATGCAACCCGTATTTGGCATTTTCTGTGATGCTCGCTGCCGGACTTGCAGGAATGAAGGGTAAGTACGAGTTGCCACCGTCCACGGAGAAGGATGTATATTTGATGAGTAGTGCGGAAAGGGCGAAGGAAGGGATAAGGTCACTACCCGGGAGTTTGATTGAGGCTATTGGACTGACAGAGAAGAGTGAACT
>CBDAFQ010000173.1:0-3276 GCA_965195275.1 uncultured ANME-1 euryarchaeote
CTATCTCATCCTGACGCCGATACCGCCTCCCAATACTGCCAGATCCATCATATTCAACGGGTATTGATGCATCGCGCAGATTTTGAAACACTCCCCTCGCTTTTTCTTTCAACTCAGCCTTGTTAAGTAAAGGAAATACAGCCGCTTTTATCGGTGCGAGTTCGGTTTTCAACTTCAGCACTTGCCGGTTCTCTTTACCCACTGGCTCTTTATAATATGCACTTTCCAGTAGCGCATAAAATATCCGGTCTATACCGTAAGATGGCTCAATTACATGTGGTATTATCTTTCCCTGCTCTGTACGCACACTCATATCGGTATTAGAAGAAGATGCATGCGCTTTGAGGTCATAATCACCTCTATCTGCCACCCCTACTATCTCCATCCAACCATACCTATCACTAAGGAACTCGGCATCCCAGCAATCGATAGCATAATGCGCCATCTCATCACGCTGATGCTGCCTGAACCGTAGCTTAGCACGAGGAATACCTAGCCCCTCTAAGAACTCGTCCACCTTCGCTATATGATACCCTAAATACGCATTTGCAATTATCCCACTTCTAACTGCTTCTCCTACGCTCTTATCCTCGTAATTCTCAATGCCTAATTCGTAATTCGTATTTGAACTCGCCGGAAGGAGTCTCAGCTTCATATCCGCCACAGCTTCAAATTCAGGATGACTGTTCTTCTCACTTGGTGCTACAAACACCTCTACCTCTGCTAGTGTGAACTCGCGTAACCGAATAAGGCTTTGCCTTGGTGAAATCTCATTTCGATATGCCTTCCCTATTTGTATTATCCCAAAGGGCAGTTTATCACGGTTGAATCGCAGCAGACGTTGAAAATTGAGAAAGATACCCTGTGCCGTTTCAGGTCGCAGATACGCTTCACTTTTCGTACTTTCTTCGCTACCCGCTTTAGGCACGCCTATTCTCGTCTGGAACATCAGATTAATTTCGCCTGCAGCTTCAAGCACACCACCACAGTCCGGGCATCTTTTACCTACATCCAGATCTTCAGCTACCCGAAAGAAGTTCTTACAGCGTGTACACGCAACTGTCGGATCTGTGAAGCTTTCTAAGTGCCCTGACGCCTCAAATACGCTTCGTGGTACAACACTTGTCGTTTCTATCTCGTAAAAGCCTTCTCGCATATAAAAATCCCGCCATTGGTTTTCTACCCGCCTTTTTAGCCCTGCACCTAATGGACCGTAATCATAAAAACCTGCAGCCGCACCATATATCTCAAAAGCCTGCCCTAAATAGCCCCTTCTACGTGCAAGCTCGGCCACCTCATCTTTCGGTGCTCCTTTACTACTTCCGGTGTCGGTCATTTTTTATTGATTTCAGCGCATATCTAGCTCTTTTCTGCTTAAAAAGCGCACCAAAAAGGTCATTGCACCGTACCTTCAAATAAAACCCGCAGCAGGTCTCTATCAATAAGCATGCCGGTCAATTTACCCCGTGCGGAAATAACAGGAAGCTGGTCAAATTTGTTCTCACTCATCTTCTTTGCGCAATCACTCACTTCGCTATTACGCGTTACTGTAATCACATCCTTTACCAATACATCCTTCACAAGCTTATCTGGTAATTTTATCTTTGATACGTCATAATACAATCTCATCGTGTCCCTCATCCCTTCCCAGGTCCATGCATCCTCGTCCGAGCCCAAAGATAAGTCGGATTGTTCTGTTGTATCCTCTATCACCGCTACATTTATCAAATCCAGGTCGGTTATCAGTCCAACCAATTCAAGCTCCAAATTTAGCACTGGCGCTGCTTTTACCCGTGCAAGCTCCATTATTCTACCCACAACTGATAGCGGCATATCGTCCCATACCGCCAGGGTATTATCCCCTATGTAATTGCTTATGGACTCTTTATAGTCTCTCTTCGCAATTTCTCTGATGATGTCAGCAATAGTTATAAGCCCTACGAGCTTTTCACCTACCACCACCGGCAAACGACGTATTCCATGCGAAAGGATAATCTCCGCCGCTTCTGCAATGGTCGCTTCAGGACTAATTATAATCGGATTCCTGTGCATCAGTAACGCTATTTGATTCTCATCACGATTTCTTAGCACGTCTTGTCTCGTAACTACACCCACTACTTGCCCTTCTTTAAGAACCGGAACCCCTGAGATGTGTTTGCTCTTGCATACTGCCATCAACTGCTTTCTCGTTCCCGGGACTGTAACGTAAGCGACATCCTCTACCATTACATCCCTTACTTTTGTCCCTTCGCTTTCTTTCCCTTTCATATCATCATTATTTTCTAAACACTACACTACTATTTTACATCTACCTTGTATTTACCATCATAGACTAAAAAAGATATCTCCTTGCCCTGTTCAATTCTGCCCTTCTCCAGCAAATTCGCAGGTATCTTGATTTCTGTGGTCGTGTAGTCTTCCAGATCCATAATTTGCGCTGTATCTCCCAAAACAGAGAGTATCTGGCCATTTTTTCGCTCTATTACAGGCACGTAAATCTTCGCAGTAACCGGATGAATCGCTGTTCTTTTTTGTGAATCAAAGACACCAATCCCTTCTATCCTCGCTTTTGCTGCCCCATGCTTTCCTGGTTTTGATGTTGACAGGTTTACTATCGTGCACGGTTCCTCATCTAAAATAACATATTTCCCTTCCTTTAAAGTCCTCACCTCTGTTAGCCCCTTCATATTTATGTCATAACCTCCCTTCCCCCTTCTTTCGGATATTTTCTCTTCATTTTCTCTTTTTTAAATATTATGCACACGACAAGTTTATAAATACCCGACACATATCCTCAATTGTTGGTTGTGTCCTAAATTTCATGAACTATCGTAAACATCAAAAATTCCTTCCACGTCCACGGATGTTTAGTAATTCCCTCTGCCATGCATGGTGTACTCTCGATGTTTCTGATCCCCCTAGGAGTTTTAATCGTCAATGCGGAATGGGTTCAGATAAAATTGGTGTAGCACTGGTAGAGATCCAGATGATCGTCCAACATCTCCTTGCATTTCAAGAAGCGGAGACTTTTTTTTACGAACGACCACATCTCATCCACCGGTATCTGGGTCAATCCCACGTTGGTTATCAGATAATCTGTTACTTCTCTTGCGCGTCTGGCAAGATCTTCGACGACATTCGATACGGCGTCTCTGTGAATCTCCATTATGTGTTCGATCGCCCTGACACAATTTTTCTCAACTAGTAACTTGCATATCATAACGATCTGTTCTTCCATAAGGTGTCTGTTGTAGAATACCGTGCCTTTAGTCTCAG
>CBDAFQ010000174.1:0-32091 GCA_965195275.1 uncultured ANME-1 euryarchaeote
CGTGTAGCCCAAGGGATTCGGGCCATACTGACCTACCGTCGCCCACTCCTTCCTCCCACTTAACGCGGGCAGTCCCATTAAGGTGCCTCTTGCTAAAGGCAAAAGTAGCAATTAATGGTATGGGTCTCGCTCGTTGCAGGACTTAACCTGACAACTCACGCCACGAGCTGACGATGGCCATGCAACACCTCTCGGCTCGTCAGGCAAGATCTTTAGTCTGGCCTTCATTCTGCCGTCGCCCTTGGTGAAGTTCACGGCGTTGTATCCAATTAAACCGTAGCATCCACCCCTTGTGGTGCTCCCCCGCCAATTCCTTTAAGTTTCAGCCTTGCGACCGTACTCCCCAGATGGCGGGCTTAACGGCTTCCCTTCGGCACTGACATCACTCGCAGTAATGCCAACACCTGGCCCGCATCGTTTACAGCTAGGACTACCCGGGTATCTAATCCGGTTCGCGACCCTAGCCTTCGTCCCTCACCGTCGGACCCGGTCTGGTCAGACGCCTTCGCTACTGGTGGTCCCTCAAGGATTAACGGATTTCACCCCTACCCTTGAAGTACCTCTGACCTCTCCCGGTCCCAAGCCAAGCAGTATTCCCTGAAAGCTTAACCGTTGAGCGGTTAAATTTCCCAAAGAACTTACCTGGCCGGCTACGGACGCTTTAGACCCAATAATCGTGGCTACCACTTGGGCTGCCGGTGTTACCGCGGCGGCTGGCACCGGTCTTACCCAGCCCTTACTTCAAGTGCTTTTTAGACACCTGAACAGCCTCCATAGGAGGCACTCAGAGTTCCCTTATCGTGCTTTCGCACATTGTAAAGTTTTCGCGCCTGATGCGTCCCGTAGGACCTGGGTTCTTTTCTCAGAACCCATCTCCGGGCTCTTGCTCTCACAACCCGTACCGATTGCAGGCTTGTTGATCCATTACATCAACAACAACCTAATCGGCCGCAGACCTATCCTTGGGCGCCTCAGCTTTTGGACATCGTGCATTCCAGCAATCGATGCCCTATCCGGTATTGTCCCCAATTTCTCAGGGGTTATCCCGGACCCAAGGGCAAGTTATCCACGTGTTACTGAGCCGTCCGCCGGGTTACTTCTTCCGAAGAAGAAGCACCCTCGACTAACATGGCTTAATCGAACTCTGATGGCAGTAGCCTCTGGCAGGATCAACCAGTGTTGAAATTGACAATATTTTGCACACACCTACCTTAACCAATCAGATTTACTGGCTATCAAATTAGGCTTAAGTATCCATTGTCGGACATGAAAATACATCTGCTTCATGTCCCCACATTACCATAATATATACAATTAATTGCCAGTATAAAAACATATTCTATCTTAACGATTTTTGCAACGCAGAATCTATATATAATGCGTGTCAAAAAAAAACGTTACGTACGCCATTAGAGGAATAAGAAATAAATGGAGATGCGCAGGAGAGCGTCATGAAAAATGTACCCTGACGGATTTGCTACGTTGAGAGCGAGTGAAAAAGAAGCGAATAAAAAGATAGTGAAAGTAGGCGATGTTGAAATAGATCTCGAGGAAGTGGTGCGAGACCTCCGGGGAGTGGAGGACATCGCGGCGGATATAATCAAGGAGATGGGCGAAAGGCGGGTGAAACAATGGAAACCAAAATTGAATATCTTAGCACATGCGTCTGACATCGCAGAATGGGATAGTGTGCTTCTGAACAGGTATCACCCCTTATACACTAGCATACCGAGTACCCCCACAATTATGGAAGAGTCAATCCAAGCGAAGCTGAGCTTGCAGGACACATGTAAAGGGCTGTTCAAGCAATTAACATTTGCGCGTGATTTGCTCGAATTCGCTATAAAAGTCTTCGGAAGGAATAGGGAGATTGACATCGGTAGTTCGATCACGTACCCCACAATGAACACATCTATGCTAACGGGATTTTACACGAAGAATTTAGATGATATGGATAGAGCGTTATCATACGCAGAAGCGCAACTATCAGAGTTATTACTCGCCGCTTATTTCGGCTCTGAGAGCGTATTAGAGTTTGAGGAGAAGGCCCTGCATGCAGGCGCCCTTACCTTCCTTGTGATGGAGATAGCGGAAACTATAAAGATGTGCTGCTTTGAGTTCTTCAATGCTGGTAACCATCCGGCAACGGAATATTCCGATTCCCCACCTGTTGAGATTGAGGTTGGGATGGGTGCAGTTGATAGAACAAAACCAGTTATAGTTTTCTTCGGCAATAATTTCCTGCCTGCATGGTTCGCCGTTGAGCACGTAAAGGGAAATGGATTAGAAGATGCGATAGAGATCTGTGGCGTGGGTGCGGTAGGGCATGACATACCGCGATTTTATAAAGGGGGGAAGGTTCTCACATCCGCAGTAAAGGCAAGGAAGGTGACAAGAGCGGGCATACCAGATGTAGTTGTTGCCAGTGAGACGTGTCTGGAATTTGATCTGGTGGCAGAAGCGAAGCGAGTAGATGCGAAAGTGGTTGCATATGGATATAAAGCGGGTAGTGGATTAGAAGACAGGTCTGATGATTCTGTGGATGATATACTCAAAGATATAATGGAGAATGACTTGCCAGGCGTGAGGATAACAATTCCGGAGAAAGCAGGCGAACTCGCTGTTAAATTAGCGATTGCTATAAAACAAAAAGGGAAGAGAAAAGAGAACTACTTGTTGGCTGAGCTAAAGAAAGAAGCATCGAGATGTAACTCATGCGACATCTGTATCGAGGTATGTCCAAATAAGCAGGCAATAAGTAAGGCGATGGATGATGTGAACGCACTCGCAGCTATTTACGATAACTGTATATTTTGCGGTCTGTGTGAAAGAGCATGCCCGGAAAGGGTTCCGATAATGGATTTGATTATGAGTGCGGCGGCTACAACAGGTAAGCTAAAAGGGGATAAATATCTTATGCGTGCTGGCAGGGGCCCTATGTCAGAGTTAGAGTGGCGGGACTTGACGTTTGGGATTATCCTCGGTGGTAACGGTCCCGGGATGATTAATATTATAGGCTGTGGGAATTATCCGGGTTCAGAGCGCGAAGTAGCGGAAATAGCGCGATATTTTCTTGAACGGAATGCTCTTGTCACTGTTTCCGGATGCGTTGCCGCAGATGTTGCGAAATATTTCGATGAAGAAGGCGGTTTTTTATTCGAGCAATATATTGCGGCAGGCGTGCTAAAAGGGTTGGTGAATTTTGGCGGGTGCACTGCTATCTCGCATGTGCCCGCTGCGATCTATCGCGGTGCGTTGGTCGGCAGTGGGTACACACCAAAGGCAAACTGGACGCAGGTTGCCGATTATCTCTATGCGCGATTGCCTGTAGTGGTGATAATGTGGGGTGCCGCGACAGAGGAGATGTACGCAGTCGCATCGGGACTCGTAAGGTCGGGCATACCGGTAGTTATCGGTCCTTCCGGCTTCAAGTTCAAAAGATATTTTTTGGGTGATAAAGACGACAGGCGCAAGTGGTGGATGTATGACGGCGTTACGGGCGAGAAGAAAGAGGTTGAGCCTTGCCCTATGCACATGCTCGTGCCTGTGGATACGAAAGAGGAAGCAATAGCGATGTGTACTAAGTTATTGCACCGACCGCTTGCGTTGCGGGATCCACGACTTGCGAGTTTAGAAGCGGAGAACGAAGCATATAAAAAGTTCTTTGGCGAATATTCCGATGATTGGCATTTGTATGTGCGATCAGAGCAGGAATTGCATGTGATGCGGCGTGCGGAATTACTGAGGAAGTTAGGGCAGGAGCATGGCTGGGAGATAGAAGGTATGAAGATTAAGCGGGCAAGGCATAGGTCCGGGGAACTGATGGATATGCAAGAGTATAACAAAAGATACGGGATACAATTGGGCAGGTATTCGACACTCGTGCCGAGGTTGATAACGAGGAAGGGTATAGAATAGAAGGATGACAAAAGAGAAGGTGACAGAAGAAGAGGACCAAGCGAAAGATAGGCAAGAGATATTGGATGCCTTACCCAAAGGTAAGGTTTATCACGTACCAACGAATCCGGACGATTTTTTCACTGGAATCTCCTATGACATATCACCACGGCAGTCCGGGCAGAGGGTGAGGAAGCATGACATGCATTGCGAGTTAGGTGGTCCGAAGCACAGATACAGTAGTTACTTCTTCATCGAGGTGGTGAAAGGAGAGGACAAGATAGAAGATGGACGCGTAGAGGTGATAGGACCGGAGATAAAGGAAATAGAAGGGCAATCGCTGCCTTTTGGTTTCTGGATACGATATTATGGTAAGGAATTAACAGAAGATTATCTTGATTTGCTCACTCGATGGACGTATTTCGCATTGGAAGAAGGTGAAGGGTGGATGCTACTTAATACCCGCGACACAATATGGTTGCGATTGCACAAAAAAAAAGCAGATAAACATGATTTTGAGCATCTTGGCCAAGCGATGATAAATCTCTGCAAGATACAGTTCCCTCTGGTAGAGAAGGCAGATGCGAAGATTCTGATAGCCACTGATGAGTTAGGTGGGTCCGAACTCACAAAGGGAATAATAGATAACGTTTGCATGCCCTACTGGGAGCGAGTGGATAAGCGTGCGAGGGCACTTTCTGACGATGACGCAGATACTTTTTTTGGCTGCACTATCTGCCAGACGTTCGCGCCGAGTCATGTATGCGCAGTTGCACCAGATAGACCGCCCTATTGCGGGATAATCACATGGATAGGCGCGAAAGTAATGTGTGACCTTGACCCGTATGGATATATATTTGAGATGCCGAAGGGCGAATGCGTTGACCCCGAGGGCGGAGAATACGCGGGCATAAATGAAAAGATCTATGAGAAGTCAAATAGGACTTACAAACGCGTGGTTATGTACTCTTCGATAACATATCCTCAGACGAATTGCGGATGTTTCGAAGCTGCCATATTCTATATTCCCGATGTTGATGGCTTGGGACTGGTAGACCGGAGATATGGAGGGGAAACGCCTTTGGGCTTGACCTTCTCTAAACTCGCGGGGCTTATAAGTGGAGGACAGCAGAATCATGGATACTGTGGCATATCATTTAGAACGCCGAGATCGCGTAAATTTGTTCGTGCAGATGGCGGATGGAATCGTATAGTATGGATGCCAAAGGAATATAAGCAAATTCTTACGGAATTCATTCCCGCAGAGATGTTTGACAAAATAGCAACAGAGGAAGACTGCATAGACCCAGAAGGACTGAAGGAGTTTCTTAAGCGTGTACACCATCCTGTTGTAACATTGTGGAAGAATGGGGAAACGCCAGACCCTCTGAATTTACCCCCACCTAATACGGATTGGGAACAAGAGGAAGAGAAAAAGGCACGAGAAAAAGGGAAGAAGGTATTAGCTATCCTTCCTCTTTAAAGAAGAAATCAAACACCTCCAACGCCCAGGAATTTACCGTCTCGTGAGGGGCTAAGAACGTCTATGTTTAACCGCTTCACCAGTTCTTTATACCTATCTCGGATGGTAATCTCAGTTGTACCAGCGACTTTTGCTATCTCCTTCTCCGTTCGATATTCGCCACTTAAAACAGTAGCAATGTATATTGCCGCCGCTGCAGTCCCTATTGGTCCCCAGCCCTTTGCCATCCCAGTCCCATCATCATCTTGCAGTATCACCATGGCTTTCTCCCTTATCTCCGCACTCAACCCAAGTTTAGAGCAGAAACGTGGGATGTAGCGTGCGGGATCAGCAGGAGCAAGCTTTATCTCTAATCGCCTTAAAAGGAAAATGTACGCTCTCCTTATCTTCTTTAATGGACTCCTTGAGACCTCTGCCATCTCTTTCAGTGTTCGTGGAACACCATACTGCCTGCAAGTAATATATAGCATTGCCGAAACTAACTCTTCTATACTCCGCCCCTTGATTAGGCCGCGCTTCATTGCTTTCCTATATAATACTGATGTCGCCTCCTTGATGTTATTTGGCAGTCCAAGGGCACATGCCATCCTATCTATCTCAACGAGTGCAAAAGCAAGCGTCTTATCACTGGAATCTATACTTATCCCTCGTAATCGCCTCGTCCGTGCAGGTAACCCGGGCGTAGGTGTACCCAGCCCTTTGTCATGTATCCTATAACTCATAGGAGGACCGGTTCTTATCCTTTTCGAGGCTTGCTCCTCGTCATATGACCGCCACTCGGGTCCAAGGTCCACGATATTCTCAGCGATCACTACCCCACAATCAGCACAGTAAAGTTCCGCATGCCGAGAATCCGTTATTACATTTTTTGATCCGCATTCGGGGCATTTCCTTATTCTCTCAGAAATAACTGCCATCACACGCAAAAAGAAAAAAGGTTTACACTATCAGTCCCACAAAGTCATAAAAGCCAATGGGACAATAATCCTTTTCCTTTCTTCCCCTCCTCTTTTGTTATCATAAATAGGTTCATCCATTTTATGTATCAACCTACTTTGTTTTCATAATATATAAAGAGATAGGTTATTATGCAGTATTTAGTTGCGGAAGAAAAGATGCATCAAATCCTGTGCTCGTGCATCTACGAGACCTAACTCACCATTCCTCGCTGACGTTTCATCAAACCCACTCTTTTTCATTTTACTTTGTGCATGTGAAGAAAAAATTGCAAAAGGCACTGGCTCTTTTGTATGTGTTCCCAGAGACACGGGCGTATAGTGGTCAGGCATGGCTAAAATTTTGTACCCGACATCTGCAAATTCATCTGCTAAGCCCTTTAAGACCTTGCCCACTACCAACGCGTCGAAATCCTCTATCGCATTCACTTTCAGATCAAGATCGCGGAGATGCGCAGCCTCATCCGGCGCTTCCACATGGACCAGAACAAAATCTTTCGCCTTCAGACTACGTAATGCATAGTCTACCTTACCTTCGTAATTCGTATCAAAATAGCCCGTGGCGCCAGGCACATCTATTATGTCCATGCCTGCACAGCGCCCAATACCTTTTATTAGATACACACCTGAAACCACTGAACCACTCACGCCATACAGCTCGCTAAACGCAGGCATTACAGGCTTTTTACCACCGCTCCAGAGCCAGACCATATTCGCCTTCCGTTCATTTCTCGCTGCCCTTTTCATGTTTATTTCATGCTTTTCCAAAATCGCTCTTGAAGTGAGTATAATATCCCGCAGCAGCTCTTCTTTTGGTAGGCTCTCTTCCAACTGTGCACCAATTATGTCATGGGGTGGTGCACAGCCTTCCAGGGAATCACAATCGGTGGATTTGAGAACCATAACATTTCGATAACTAACCCCCTGATAAAATTTAATCGCTACCTCTCGGAATTCTTCATTGAGTGCATCTATTAATTCGCGCGCCTCTTCGTCTGTTACATGTCCACCACTGTAATCCACTATACGCCCCCCAACTTCCGTTATAAGATTGCATCTGAATGCTATATCGCCATCATCAAGAGGTATATGCATCCCCATCGCTTCTAACGGACCCCTACCAGTGTAATATAGCGCGGGGTCATAACCAAGAATAGAGAGTGTTGCTATATCACTTCCGGCACCCATTCCATCCGGGATGGTCCTCACCAAGCCACAAAAGCCAAGAGTGGCGATAGAATCTAGGTTCGGCGTATTGGCAATTTGTAAAGCGGTCTTACCACCATGTTCAGGGATCGGATAATCTGCCATCCCATCACCTATTAAAATTACGTATTTCATTTGCATACTCAATAATATCTAAACATAGTTTCAATATTATAATTGTGTGAGGACAAATGGAGACGGATGTACCGCTGAGGGATATAATGGTGCGAGAGGTAGTGACCGGAAGTATGAACATGAACGTTACGGAAGCGGCCAAACGGATGAAGAAGTACGATGTGGATAGTATTGTTGTGCTCAAAAGTGGTAGGCCGGAAGGCATAGTTACACAGGGGGATATACTTAGCGAGCTGGTAAGTAAGGACATCCCGCCGAGCGCGGTGAAGCTAAAAGATGTCATGACTGCACCTATAATAACTGCATCATCGAACGATCGTCTATCTGATATAGTAAAGAAAATGGCGAGGGGGAAGATAAGGAAGCTACCGGTAATAGAAAATGGCAAGTTGGTGGGCATAGTAGCCGATGTAGATATACTCTCAGTTTCCTCGCAGATGAACTCGATACTGGCCGATCTGATAGAGATGCAGGTAGAAAGAGATATAATGGGTGTAGAGGATGAAGGGGTGGAGCAGGGCATATGCGAGAAATGTGGAACCTTCTCAAATTACCTGGAAATGAAAGAGGGACTGATGCTCTGCGACAGTTGTAGAGATGATATGGAGACAGAAGAGTAAATTTAATCCCTAATTCCTACCTTTGACACGGTGAAAACCGCTTCCGCTTCTGGTAGGTTAGGCGAATCAACTAACCGTGCTATTCTCTTCTCACCTTTTGACTTTCTTAGATATAATCTGAAAGTAGCGGTATGTCCCACCACATGACCGCCTATGGGTCGTGTAGGGTCACCGAAGAAGGCGTCTGGTCTCACTTGCACCTGGTTGGTTATCATCACTACGGCGTTATTGAGATCGCCAAACCTGAGAGTGTCATGTAAATGCTTGTTTATCTTCTGCTGTCTGTCTGCCAGTGTCCCCCGCCCCACATATTCACTTCTGAAATGAGCAGTTGCTGAGTCTACTATCAATAACCGGACGGGCTTTTCTGTATCTATCAGCTCCTCTGCAAGCCTTTCCGCCTTGTTTACCAGCAGTATCTGATGATTTGAGTTATAAGCACGTGCAACGTGTATATTTTTAAGAATCTCAGCCGGATCAAGCGAAGCACCTTCCGCCATGTCCTTTATCCTCTCGGGTCTAAAGGTGTTCTCTGTATCAATGATCACAACAGAGCCATTCAAGCCCCCATTTTCCGCTGGCAACTGCACATTTACTGCGAGTTGATGCGCTAGTTGCGTCTTTCCACTGCCGAATTCGCCATAAAACTCTGTTAGCGCTTGCGTCTCAAGGCCACCACCTAATAGATCATCAAAAGAGGAGGATCCAGTAGTTAGCTTGCCTATCTCCAGCCTTCGCCCTAATATCTTATCTCCAGTCTCAAACCCGCCGATTTCCGCGGCTTCCCTCGCAGAATTTATTATCTTCGCAGATGTCGCTTCGCCTATCTCAGCAGCCGCTACCAGTTCCGCGGGAGACGCTACTGCTATCGCTTCCAATGAATTAAAACCCGCGTCACGCAGCTTCTCCGCTATTGCGGGGCCAACGCCGGGTAACTCCTCTATGTCCACTTTCTCTTTTCACCTCATCCAGTATTATAATGGTACATCCGATATTAATTTATAGTTCCATTCGAGACCACTCAAAATGCAAACACCAATGCCACTACGACGGACCCGAATTTCCCTTCTTCTACCTCTACTGACTTCGCTTTTAGGCCATTCACTACAATTTCCTTAGCGCGAATCTCCGCCATCTTATATAGCTTCTCCCTTATCTTCACAATTAGATATGACTCTGAATGATGTCCATGATGCTCACAGATGATTCCGCTTCCATTTTCTTCTACCTTTCGGCCGTAACCTATACCAGCGCCAATGACCTCGCCCGACTTACCGTCTGCTCTTGACATCACACAGAAGGTTATTTCTCCGGGTGTTAAGATCACGTTACTTCTTTCCTTTTCTACTGCATTTACCGGAAGTATAGATGATACCCCTACCAGATTGCATTCGCCTATCCCTGCATCGCATAAAGCGAAATCAAAAGCGGCTGCCTGCTCGAAGTCCATGCCCACACCGGAAGTGACAAAAAACGCCCGAGGTGTCAGTGTCTGTATCATTCGTTCGTTCATCTTCTCTTTATTTTATTCTTAATATTACATATACAAATTTTACACACCCTCTACTGTGGGATATGCATTTTCCTATCTCTTTTAAGTAAGTGGAAATAACAAGATTACCATTCTAAACACTGTTCAAGATTCCGCCAATTAAAATAGCAATTACAATAGGATAGAAGACCGCAGAGATACCAAAACTGTCGCTCACCAAACCCAGGAGGAGAGGCGAAATAGACCCGACACCGAATCCCGCCAGCAGCAAGAACCCAAACGCTATTCCTGCCCTTGACGGCTCTATTTCCTTGCCCACTGAGGATATTATAGCAGAGAGAACAGTGGGTAAAATCACACCTGCAAGTGCTAAAGTAAGAATAGCCCAGAATAAAGGAAGAAAGGCAAGAATGAAAAATAGCGGCGCCGTGAGAAAAAAACCAATAGCCATTACCTTTCGCTCGCCTAGGAGGTCAGAGAAATGCCCACCAATAACTTTACCTATCGCGCCACCCGCTGTAAAAACGCATATTAGCGTTACTGCAAGCGCAGGGCCCAACCCTCTTGCTTCATCGAGGAAAATTGGTATGAAAGTCAATACACCAACGAAAACAAACCCAAATATGCACTCAGTTAGGTAAACCTTTCTTATCGAACCGGTTCTTATGATTTGGCGAAGAAAAACTAGTAGGTCATTTACATTGGATTGCCCCTCTCTGCTTTGCTTCTCTCGCCCACATTTCACGCCACTTTGAACTCCAATAAGTAAAATAGCGAGAACAATCGCAGGAATTGCCAAAACCGGGTATACGAAACGCCAGCCGTAGTAGAGACAAATAAATCCTGCTATTAATGGTGCTATGGCACCCCCTATGCTCGCTCCGATCTCATGCACGCCATAGGCTTTCCCGCGTTTGTCCCCGAAAGATTTCGCGATATATGATAGAGCTGCGGGATGGTATAAACTGAGAAGAAAACCAATGGCGATGAAAATAACGGCAACCGATAAAAAATTCGGCACTATGAGTAAAAAAGCAGAGAGAATGGCAGTGGAGAAGAATCCGATACATATCAGCTTTATTCCATCAGATCTATCTGATAGCATGCCCGAAGGTATGCCGCCAAATCCGATAGCTGCTGCGAATGCAAAAGAAAGCAGTCCTACCGTGGTGTTAGATAATTGAAACTCATCCTTTACTAAAAGAGATAGTGCGGGTAGTGCAGTAGCCAGGATGTGCATCAAACCATGTGATGCACTTAAAGGTAAAAGAGTAAGTCCGGTCTTCTTTACGGTTTTCATCTCACTTCCTTTTTTATGATGCGTGCTAATACATACATGTATCATGTGCGAATCAAGTGTGCTAATAGAAAGCGGAAGCGGTAGAGAATTACTTATGGAGGACGTGGTTCTGATAGAAATAGATGGAGAAGATATAAAGCTCCGGGGGATATTAGGCGAGACCAAAAACACAAAGGGACTGATAAAGGAAATCAATCTGATGTCGCATACCGTTGTGATAGAACGTGTTTAGAATTTACAGCACCGGATATTGAGCAATTACAACGTTCACGCTATACTCCCTGCACCGATCAAATGCCATCGAGCACCTATCTTCATCCCGATAGCCACTAAAGCGCCCTTTTCTGCACATATCGGTCTGCTCAGAGCCACATCAATAGTGTCCTTAGTCACCCTTTTCACTAAGCCCATGGTGATTGCGGTTCCGATACTCAGCATTACATACTCGCGCACTTTAATCGCCTTAACCTCCACCTCCTTTGCTACACCAACAACGCGTTTCAAAAGATGAAAATTTATACTGAGTTCATTCCATGTTGGTGGCAAAGAGCCTGGATTACCTACACACTGACCCACTAAAGTGTCCTCCCTCGTCATGCCCGGGTCCAACTTTGTGCCGATGCCGATTAATCCACCAGGAGTCACCGCTTCTACTTGATCGCCACCCACTATTATCGAGGTTATCTCGGTTTCTATTGGTATCCACTCTTCTTTGCCTTTAGTTGACACTTTTCTTCCAGGTTTTATTTCTAATTTGTCATCTGCACTCAACCTACCCAGAAGTAGAGAACCGCCGATTACACCACCCTTTAGGGCTTTTATTGGCGTTCCGGGCTTATTCACATCGAAGGAACGTGCAATGTGCATCCTCGGTGCTATATCAAAGGAACGTTGCGGTGTGGGTATCGTTTTTTCTATAGCCTGTATCAGCACATCAACATTTGCTGATTGCTGTGCCGCGATAGGCACAATAGGTGCATTTTCCGCTATTGTACCCTTTAAAAACTCCTTTATTTGTGTATAATGCTCTATTGCCTCTTCACGCGAAACAAGGTCTATTTTATTCTGCGCGATTACGATTTTATCTATGCCTATTACGTTTAGGGCCATCAGGTGCTCCTTTGTCTGTGGTTGGGGACATGGCTCGGTAGCAGCAATAAGAAGAACAGCACCATCCATTATCGCTGCACCGCTCAGCATAGTCGCCATTAACGCTTCATGCCCCGGAGAGTCAACAAAAGAAACAGTTCGCAGCTCTTCCGTCTTCGAGCCACAAAGCTTACATATCTCTTCCACCGTGTAGCAATCCGGCTCGTTACAAGCCGGGCATCGCCTGAATGTAGCGTCTGCATAGCCTAGTCTTATTGATATACCTCTCTTGACCTCCTCGCTGTGTCTGTCAGTCCATTCGCCAGACAGAGCGTTCACTAAGGTCGTCTTACCATGATCTACGTGTCCTACCATTCCTATGTTCACCGAAGGCTTAGTCAGTTTCTTTTCCTCCTTCTTTTGATTGGGTTTAACGGTTGCTTACTCCCCGACAACTTACACTCGCTAACTCTTTTATCTTCACTTTCTTTATTTATTTATATGCACCCTTAATAAAAGATTTCTTTTGTAAAGCTTTCTTTATTAATGAACTGTTTGTGGTGATGGGAATGGAATTTGAATTAAAAGAGAGTGAGAAGGCGTTTCAGCGCATATCGAGGCAGTTTGCAGAGACAGAGATAATGCCAAGAGCGGCCGAGATAGACAAAAAAGGGAAGTTCCCCCGAGATTTAGTGAAGAGAATGGCCGAGCTAAAACTTTATGGTATTCCTTTTCCACGAGAATACGGCGGTGCAAGTGCTACGATGGCAAGCTATGTAGCTGTGGTCGAAGAGCTTTCAAGAGCAAGTGCAAGCATTGGTTTTCTAAGCTCTGCAGGGCTCATCACTATATTCCCCATCTACTACGCAGGTACAGAGGAGCAGAAACAGAAATATCTCAGGCCCCTGTGTGAAGGTACGAAGTTGGGTGCTTTCGCTTTAACCGAGCCCAGTGCAGGTTCCGATCCCACCGCTATTGATACAAATGCTGTTCATGAAGGTGATGAATATCTGCTGAACGGTAGAAAGGCGTATATCACGAATACCTCTGTTGCAGATATATACATAGTTTTTGCATATACTGATAAGGGCAAAAAAAGGGGCGGGATGAGTGCTTTCATCGTGGAGAAAGGGACAAAAGGCTTCTCTTTTTCGGGCATCGACGATATGCTGGGCATGCGTGGTTGTATTGTTGGCGGGTTGAAGTTCAATGATTGTAGAGTCCCCGAGGAGAACTTGCTTGGCAGCGAAGGCGACGGATTCAAAATAGCGATGGGTACTCTGGACAGAGATAGAATAGCAATGAGTAGCGTTGGGGTCGGCATTACTCAAGCTTGCCTGGACATCTCCAAGAAGTATGCAAAAGAGCGAAGACAATCATCACAACCAATTGCTAATTTCCAGGCAGTTCAATTTATGCTCGCAGACATGGCGGTGGAAGTAGAAGCAGCGAGATTACTCACCTACAAAGCGGCTCATCTCGCGGATAAAGGCGAGAAGATCACAAAATATGCTTCAATTGCTAAGCTCTATGCCTCAGAAGTTGCGCAAAGAGCCGCTACAAACGCAGTGCAAATACATGGCGGTTATGGCTGCACGAAGGAATGCCCTGCGGAACGGTATTATCGAGATGTGAAGATACTTAGCATTGCTGTTGGCACTTCGGAGATACAGAGACTGGTGATAGCGCGGGACGAGTTACTATGAAACAGCACTCTATAAAAGAGACTATTCACAACTCTTTTCAAGACAAGAAAGCATAATATCCAACTAAAAATAATTATTGACACAGATTAACGCAGATTAACGTAGAGGAATGTGTTTATTTTGATATTTCGAGCATCCGCTCAATAGGTTTCCTCGCCTTATCCATAATTTCTTTCTTAACAACAACTTCGGGCTTCTCATTCTCTAATGCCGCTTCTATCTTCGCCAAAGTGTGTATCTTCATCTGCGGACAGACTGCGGTATCGGAGATTGGATAAAATTTCTTTCCCGGCAATTCCTTCTTGAGCCTATGCAGTAGTCCGATCTCTGTGCCTATCAAGAATTCCGTATCCGTTACCTCCTTGCAAATTTTCACCATGCCACTCGTTGAAGTGATGTAATCTGCGCTGTCTTGAACTTCGGGGATGCACTCGGGATGAACGGCGATTTTAGCTCTGGGATGCGCGTCCTTCGCACTCATCAAATCCTCTAATGCTATCTGATGATGCGATGGGCAGAGCCCGTGTTCGGGCACCGGAATAATCCGTTTCGAGGTTGCCTTTTGTGCGTGATATGCTAAATTGTGGTCAGGACCAAATAGGATAGTTGATGTGTCCATAGCCATGACTATCTCCTGAGCATTTGCTGAGGTGCAGATGCAGTCTGCAAGTGCCTTACTTTCTGCAAGTGTGTTTACGTATAGTACAACCTCGGCGTTAGGATGCTCTCGCTTTGCTACACGTAAATCATCTGCCGGTAATTGCTGTGCCATTGGGCATATCGCACCGGTATCAGGAATAAAAACTCTTTTATCTGGATTCAGTATCGCCGCGGTTTCTGCCATGAAATCAACGCCGCAGAAGATTATAATATCTGAGGTCGTATCTACAGCCTTCCTCGCAAGCTCTAAGGAGTCGCCAACAAACTCCGCTATGTCCTGAACCTCTGCCCTCTGGTAGTTATGAGCTAAAATTATTGCGTTTTTTCTGCGCTTTAACCTTTCTATCCGCACTACGTACCCTTTCCACTTGTCCATCTAATTATATATTCAATCTGATTAAATTAATCTTTTCACTTGACAATCGCTCTCAGTATATCACTCGCAGATATTATCCCTATGGGTACGCCGGGTGCGGGACTTAGAGAGAGTACTAATAATCTATGTATGTTCAAATCCTTCATAGTATCTGCGGCTTTCCTTAGCGTTGTTTCCGGGTCTATTGCCCTTACGAAGTGGGACATAACCGCCTCTGCCGTTAAGCTGCCCCAATCCTTGTCCATGACTTTTATGATGTCCATCTCTGATATAACACCCACTGCCTCGTTATCGGGCGCAGTTACCGCAATGCCGGATATGTCCTTCCTCACCAGGATTTTGACAATTTCATTCACTGGCGTGTCGTGCGCTACAGTAATAACACCTCGCGTCATCACCTCTCTTACCTTCTTCTCTTTTGATGTATCCATTTCAACCATCTATTTGTCTTTTTTCTATTTTTTGTTGTTATATATAAAATATGACTTCTACCCATAAATAAATTTAATTTGTGACACCGATTTACACGGATTTAATTTTTTCTGCGTTAATCTGCGTTAATCTGTGTCAATAATTAATTTTCTTGATTATACCACCTATTAGTAGTTGTAATATCTATGTGTTTGAGTGCAGATACTTAAAAGTTTAAGCGTGGTTTTTAAATATTATCCACCCCTGTATCCAAATATGACAACCGAACAAATGAAGGGTATCTACGTGCTAATATTAGAAAACCATGCCGATAGTGAGGTAGAGATAGGCAAAATGGGTGGTATAGAGTTCAAAAAAGGTTTTTATGCATATGTCGGCTCTGCTCTTTCGGGATTGGAGCAGAGAGTAGGTAGACACTTGCGTGTGACGCGCAAGAAATTGCACTGGCATATCGATTACTTCCTGGCGAGCCCGGGGGTAGAAGTAAGAGAAGTTATATTCGCAGAAACGGTCGAGCGGAAAGAATGCGAAATAGCTGCGAACTTGCACCTAAAAAGCATAAAAAATTTCGGATGCTCGGATTGCGCATGTAGAAGTCATTTGTTCTTTTCTACCTGCTTAACCGAGCTAAAAGAAGATGTTTACAATAGCTTTCACGTTGTTGTAGAACACTTCCGTGCTACAAAGATAAACCCTGTATGAGCAATCATTTTATGCTCTGGTCGCATGCTTCTACCCTTTATCTCCCATCCCCTCATGCTAAGCTCATAAATACCTATCATACGAAAGCTTCGCCCATATTTCGTTTCCAACCGTTTCGATAGCTTGAAGATCTGCAGTACAGTGGGATTATAGCAAAGGAGTATTCCACCGCTTCTAAGCGATTGTTCTACGTGCTTTAACGCTCTCCAGGGCTCTTTGAGGTCTAATATTATTCTATCCAAATCGCTTTCTTCTATCCCTTCATAGATGTCCCGCTCCTTTAATTCCCACGTTCCCGGTTTTCTGGCAATCCCTACCTGCTCGAAGAAAGTTTCTATGTTGCTGTTTGCAATCGCTGCGAATTCATTCCGCCTTTCATACGAAATTACTTTCCCGTCCCTGCCCACAGCACGTAACAACGCTATCGTAAGTGCTCCTGAACCGGTTCCCGCCTCTAACACATTCGCACCCGGGAATATGTCGGCAAGCATCAGAATGGCACCTATGTCCTTGGGATAGATTATCTGCGAACCTTTCTTCATCCGAGATAGATATTCGGCTAAAGTTGGCCTAAGTACCAGAAGCTGTTCCTTGTAGGGCGATATTACAACACTGCCTTCTTCCAATCCAATTATGGAATCATGTAAAATCGTGCCTCTGGTGAAAGTGAAAGAGGAACCAGCTTTCAACAAGATAGGGTATCTTCTGCCCTTTTTGTCTAGCAAATGCACGAGTTCGCCTTCTTTTAGTCTTAACATTATGTCTATTTTGGGGTTGGTGTATAAAAAAGTACCCCATGTGATAGTTTCCCTGCTATAATTGTGGGGGGTAATCTAAAGTTTTAAATATTTAACTACAATTACCCTTTTATCTCTATTGTCTCATTTAGTTTAGCTTGGCTAAAATCTTAGCTTTGGGAGAGGGGATAAAAGAATGAAGATATTGCGGAAAGTTCTGAGTTGTTTTGTGGTGATTGCGATTTTAATGAGCACGATGCCAGCTTTTATACCGGGCGTTAATGCTGTACTTTGTCCATATGACTATATGGGGACAGTAATTAGCAAGGACACAGAGAATAATACAATCTCTAATTTTACGATACATATAACGCCTATTATTACGAAAGTCCATAATCTCAACACAGGCGAAGATTTTGTAACAATTCAAGCTGCAATAGATGATCCTGAGACGTTAAATGGACATGTAATTAACGTTGATCCCGGCACGTACACAGCGAATGTAATTGTGAATAAATCTCTAACGATCAACTCAACTTCCGGAAATCCCGCGGATACTGTTGTTCTGGCTGCGAATCCAGACGCGGATGTCTTTAGTGTGTCTGCTGATTATGTAAATATATGTGGGTTCACTGTGCAGGGTGCAGATGAATGGCTGAGAGCGGGTATACATCTCAATTCGACAAATAATTGCATTATAGCGAACAATAATGTTTCGGACAATTTTTTTGGTTTCCTGTTGCGGAATTCTTCGAATAACTCCATCTATCATAACGGCATCATAAACAACACCAACCAGGCATACGATGACACAGGTACTAACGCATGGAACAGAATTTATCCTTCTGGTGGTAATTATTGGGGAGATTACACCGAGAAATACAAAGCGGAGTATAACGGAGATCCTGAAGATAATTTATGTGGAACAAATCGGGATCAGATATGTGACGGCGATGGGATATGGGATAAGCCCTATAAGTGGATTGGCGATGATGCAAATGCAACGGACAATTACCCGCTGGTGTCTCGGTATTGCTCGATACCCGCAGACAAATACCTGTTCATAGAGAAATGGACACAGTGGATAGTGGAAGTGTTAGACGGTGATTTTGGCCTTTGTATAGATTTTCCAACTTATTACTATAATGCTTCTGTGGGTGAACTTTATCCTTATAGTGTTTCAAGAGTCAGGGTGAACGACTCATTAGTGGGCATATACGGTAGTGGTACTTCATTGCACGTGATCAATGGAAGAGGAGGCGGCGCAGCTAGTGGACTTACCGGATTTTATAGCTGCCATTTTAACGATTCCGAGTTGACAATCATGGCGATTTATGCTGCTGGTAGCGCGAAAATCATGTTTGGCACTGAGACAAGAGTACTCGAGCCGGGTGACAAATGGCATGAAACAAAGGGTCCTGTAAAGCGAACCGAAGAAACAGGTGCTCTTATTAATGAGTCTTTCGTTACTGTGATAACGAATTTTGGGCTATGGGACAAATCTAAAATCAAACTGCATGTCGTCATAAGTGATATCGTTAGCGATCCCGAGTTCTATGAAGGCCAAAAAGTAATAATAGGCGGCGAATACCGGGGCTGGGACTGCTCAGGATTAAGTGGGCCTCCTGTAACAAGGAGCGACTGGTGCGTTCGTGATGGGACGGGGATTATCTACGTAACAGGGAAGAGTTCGGGGTTAGATTATCCAGATGATATAGGCGAAAGAGTGATTGTTACTGGTGTTGTCAGGGTCACAGAAAGAGATATTGTATATATTGAGGCAACGAGCATAGAGATATAAAAAACTGGATTATTGATGAGCGAGCTAGTATCGAGCGGAACGAGACAGTGAAACCAGCGGTAAATGCGGTAGAAGGTATTCTACCGCCTGTCGAGCTGGGTAGGTGGGAGCGGCAATCAATACCGCTGCAGGTTTCTGAACAGTATAAAGCGCTATTCCGTGCCTTTAGCAGTTATTTCGAGGATGAAATGAACGCTATTGGCGATGATACTCTGGGTCAAGAGCTTGATATTTTGGATATGCTTACGGGATACGAATAAAAGGGTGTATTTGTATAGCAAAACGAGAAAGCATAATATCCAACTAAAACTAATTATAGACACAGATTAACGCAGATTAACGCAGATGGAAATCACAAACTTCTAATTAATTTTGGTCGCTCTGCTCTGCTCTGATCTGCTCTGTGGCGGTAAAACGTCGTATGAAAGACAAAAAAGATAAATCTGTGTAAATCCGTGTAAATCCGTGTCGGAAATGTGTTGTTACAGGTCATTATTTATGTTGAGTCGTACTTAACCGAACACCTATGCTACAACCCCCTCAAAACATCCTTTATCGCATCTATGCGCGCATCTGTCTTAACAGCGACATAAGAGAAATGGGTCCTGCTTGCGTGAAAACCGGCAGACCGCAAAGCGTCAATTAAGGTCGCAATAGGCGGTGGTGGTATTTTTAACGCCTTGCATATCGCATGATGCTCGAAATAATAGGGTATATCCAGCTCATGGATGCATGTATCAACGATTTTCAGTGCTTCGCTCTTCTTACCCAACTCCCTTTTTCCTAATTCGTCATGCACCTGTTCGCAGAACGCATTCTCCTTTATTGCATGTAGGTATAGCGGCCCCGCAATGCGTACTTTCGTACCACATACCGTACATTCACGTTTCAGGTCCAGCATATCGGCGCACACGCATCTATTGCCGCAGGCGAAACAATGTGCAATAAAACCAAGTCGGTTCATGCACGCATCAGCTCTTTTCGCACCTCGTTCCACACGTGCGATAATTCTTATGAAATGGGCGGTGGAATATGATAAGAGCGGCTGTATCGCTTTATCATATTTGCACAGATCTCGCGTCACCGCACCTAAGAGAACACGAGTCGCCATCTCAGTATGATAGTCCGTATTAAGCGGTTTCGCACCGTATTTCCTCATGCCACCGGTATGAGCGCCGCATAACGGCGCGGTATCTGTCGCCGTAACCAGAAGCAATCGCTTCACGGACTTGCATGCGGCATCCAAAAACGGTACTGGCGACCCAAACGGGTCTAAATCGACCATCTCGTACCGGGTTTGTAATAGAAGGATATTAGCATTCTCGTTATATGCACACGCTCGCTTTTCTAACGAATTTAACGCGATATTGCGTTTTATTAGTTCGTATGCAGGCGTGCTGCGATCGTTAATATGCACACACATACCTACTTCGTTCGCTATCCGGACACCCCTAACGCCAGAGCCCGCAAGTGCATCTATGTATATGGGCTGCTGTCGTGACGGCAGCGCGGTGGCAAAAGCAGATACACTCGCTACGTCTATATCCCGGCACAACTCCATCTTCGGATTGTAAAACATTGACCTTTTGAGTTGTTCTGGCACGATTATCTTCGTAGTTCCCTCTTTTATCTCCGAAAACATTTTATATATATAGACACATCAATAATCAATTAATAAATGAGGCGTGAAAAAAAAAATGCGTTCGCAACCCACAAAACTAATTGGCTTATTAACTATCATGGTTATCCTGCTTCTGGCCTCCGGATGCGTTGAAGACGGTGACTTGCAGACCGAATCGAAATCAGTTGAGCTGGAAGAGCGTCAAGAAGAACTCGTAGCGGATCAAAATGAAACAGCACAGGCAAAGGTGGGTGATACCATTAAGGTTCACTACACCGGCACATTGGATAATGGCACAGTATTTGATAGCTCCGTCGGGCGCAAGCCTCTGCAATTTACTATTGGTCGGGGCCAGATGATTCCCGGCTTTGATAAAGGTGTAGTGGGGCTGAATCTGAGCGAATCGAAAACCATCACCATCCCGGCAGATCAGGCTTATGGCCCATACCGTGCGGATTTGGTACAGGTGGTTGCTCGAGACCAACTTCCTCAGGACTCGGAACTTGAGGTTGGTCAGATGTTACAAAGCAGACAACCGAATGGTCAAATAATTCTTGTTACCATAACCAATGTTACAGACTCGAACGTGACGTTAGATGCAAACCATCGTTTAGCCGGAAAAACCCTGACATTTGAGATTCAGCTTGTTGAGATCGTCTCATCTGCTTAATAATCGGTGGATTTTTAGGTTTGAGTATCTTGGACAGTGCAAAATGATGGCTGATATAACTAAAATTAATTATTGACACAGATTAACACTGATTAACGCAGAAGAAATAAAATCCTTGTAAATCCATGTCCTAAATTAAATTTATTTATGGGTAGAAGTTATAGTTTAGATACAAACAAATATAAAATTAGAATGTGCAGAGACAGACATGTGCTTGAAACCCTGGGTAAAGCGCGGGTGGTGATTGAGGACGGTAAGGTAGTAGAAGTTGGCAAACCACAGCTCAAATATTGCCCGTTGTGGGAAAAGATGCGTGGGATAACGGTGCTGAACGAGCGAGTGATAAAAGAGAACGTAGAATTCAGGATACGTGATTTTGGGTTGTGTACTGCGGATAGAGAACTGGAGTTAGAAGTTTTTGTTGGCTTTGGCACTTCCGAAACATTCATGACCGCACTTCGTAGAGGTCTGCTCGATGCCGCTGTAACAGTTTGTGAAGGTGCAGGCACAATAGTCACTTCTAATCCCGCACTGGTGCAGGGGATAGGTGCAAGGTTAAGCGGTGTAATTGAGACCACCCCTATAGGAGGGATATTAAAGAAGGTGAAGGCGAAAGAGGGGGAGGTACTGGACCCGCCGAGAATAGACCAGAACGCGGGGTTGCAGATGGCTATTCGCAAGGGATACAAAAGAGTGGGCGTCACGGTAGCCACACTGGAAGACGCCCAAAAATGTAGAGCTACCAGTGAGCATGCAGTGATATTCGGTGTGCATCTCACGGGCATATCACGAAAAGATGCCGAGGAGTTCATTGAAATCGCTGACCTGGTTACTGCATGTGCATCGGAGCCGATAAGAGCACTCGCAGATGAGAAGGCGCTTTTACAGGCCGGTACCGCGATCCCGATATTCGCGCTCACTACCGCGGGCAAGGAATTACTTTTAGAACGTGCGAAAGAGGTTGAAACGACATTGTTGCTGAGTACTATGCGGTTACCTGTGCTTCCCAAAGCGAGACAACCTGAACCGATGATATAAATGCAAAATGTAAATAAAGTGTAAAATGCAAAAGGTAAGAAAACAAAAAGGAATGAGAAGGACTGCAAGGTATGCGGCAATATTAAATTTGATTTTGTTACTTCTGTTTTTCTATGGTTTTGTAACAGGAGCTTGTGCTGAAGAGCATAGGCAAAAAGGGCTAACGGACCTCGATTTTAATGACGATGGGCATATCAACCAATTGGACCTGGACATATTGAAGTCGCACTTCAACGAACGATATAGGTGGTATGTACCCTGGGATCTGAATGCTGATTTTCGATGTGATCACGAGGATTTTTATTATTTCGCAGATCACGTCCCCTTAGATTATCGGTATCAGGTAGCGGCCAATGTATCTGTTTGGAACCTGTCCAACTATACGATAGAGCGCGGCAACGAGCCGGCAATTATTCTTGATGAGGCTGTTTATCCTCTGAGTCTTGATCGAATTACGTCATGGGTGAAGCATTCAACAAGTCTTGAACCCCCGAAGGACGAGGGCGCGGTATGTGTCCATTATGCACGCGATCTCTGCCGGTTGGCGTACAAAAGTTTGGGGCCGAAGACGATAGCATGGGGCACTTCTAACGCCCACTCGTACGGAATGATATATACAGGAGGTAACTGGAGCGTTTTATCTAATTGGGCTATAATTGACCCGTTATGGGAATTATACCGTTTTGAAGAATTCTCAAACACGTGGAACTATCATCATACAAAAACGATAAAAGTCCTGCTTGAGGAAGGGCGTTATGGCTATTGGGCCATTCATTTAGCCGTGGATTATCAGAATAATACCGTTTATGATCCTTATAAGGCGGAATACAGGATGCTGAATTTTAGGGAGAACTAAAAATAAAAAAATAAAAAAATCAGTATGGCATCATACCACCGGGCATACCACCACCCGCGCCAGGAGGAGGTGCTTGAGGCGCTTCTCTACTCGATGCGATCACATCGTCTATCTTGAGAATCATTATTGCCGCCTCTACTGCAGAGTCCATTGCTTGTTTCTTCAACCTTAACGGCTCTATAACGCCCTGTTGCCACATATCCACGATTTTACCGGTATAAACGTCCAGACCCGCGGTCTTTTCACCACGTTCATGTGCTGCTTTCAGCTCAACCAGCTTATCTATCGGATCGAGCCCCGAATTTTCCGCTAATGTACGTGGTATTATCTCCATCGCCTCTGCGAATTTCTCAACCGCTAATTGCTCCCGTCCTTTTAGTGACGCACCGTATTCCCTTACTCTCAACGCTATCTCTGTTTCCACAGCGCCGCCACCCGCAATTGCTTTACCGTCCTCTATTATGCAGCCCACCACACGAAGTGTATCATTTAACGACCTGTCAACTTCATCTACCACCTGTTCTGTCCCGCCCCTTACTATAATGGAGACCGCATGAGGGTTCTTGCATTGCTCTATGAACAGCATCTTAGATCCGGAGATTTTACGCTCCTCTACCAATCCCGCATAACCTAAATCCGTCTTACTTATCAGCTCTACGGCATTCACTACGTTACCGCCAGTTGCCTTTTCCAGTTTTTCCATATCACTTTTCTTCGCTCTTCTCACCGCAGCAATCCCCGCCTTCGCGAGATAATGCTGCACCACATCGTCTATCCCTTTCTGGCATATCACGACATTCGCACCGCTTTCTTTTAGCTGCTCCGCCATCTGGTGCAACATCCGCTCCTCTTCCGCGAGGAAACTTTTCAACTGGCCTGAAGACTGTATCTTTATCTCTGCACTCATTTCTGTCTTCTTCACTTCAAGTGATGCGTTAATCAATGCTATTTTCGCGTCTTCTATCTTCGTTGGCATACCCGGATGCACAATCTCTTTGTCTATTGCCATACCCTGCACTAACTCGGTCTCGCTCATTCTACCCCCGACTTTCTTCTCCACGTTTATGTTATCTACGTCAACCACTCTTTTACCTTTAGAAACTTCTTCTGCTACTGCCTTATCTGCATTGATCGCAATCTCAGCGAGGAAATCGCGAGATGCATCTGCGGCTTTGCCTGTTATCGCTGTCTCTGCTATCTTCTTCAGTTCTCCCACATCTTCTATATCTATATCCTTTCCGATTTCATCCAGCACCTTCTTCGCCTTCTCAGCCGCGAGCCGATAGCCTAATGTGATTACCGTTGGATGTAGTTCCAGTTCCAGTAGTTCCTCTGCCTTCTTTAGCAGTTCTGCGCCAAGAACCACAGCAGTGGTCGTGCCGTCACCAGCCACGTCCTCCACTGTTTTCGCTACTTCCACCATCATCTTCGCTGCCGGGCTATCTATGTCCATCTCCTTGAGGATCGTCACACCGTCGTTTGTTATAACCACGTCACCAAGGGAATCCACAAGCATTTTATCCATCCCTTTTGGGCCCAACGTGGTGCGAACAGCATCGCCAACTGCTTTCGCCGCATTTATATTCGCGATCTGCGCATCTTTACCTCTTGTACGCTCACTTCCTGCCTTCAACACTAATAAGGGTATTCCACCTAATTGTCCTGCCATTTTACATTCTTACCTCGTCTCATTCACTATATAAATTAAATAGTATTAGATTTTATGTAACCATTAATCTCCACATATAAATTTATTGGTATTTCAGAATTGTATTTGTGGATTGATGATAAATAGATGTGAGAGGTGGGACGTGAGAAGAGAATGAGAGTAGTGATGAAATTTGGTGGTACTGCAGTCGCAAATGGCGAAAAGATAAAGACCGCGGCAAATTTGGTGATGCGATCCAAAGAAGCGGCAGAAAATATGGAGATTGTCGTTGTGACCTCTGCGATTTATGCTGTCACTGATACAATCTATGAGCAGGCGAATAGGATAGCAGAAGAAGGTAAAGAGGAAAAGGTGAAGGGGTTCGTAGAGGAATTACGAAATAAGCATAATAAGGTGGCTTCTGTGGCGATAGGCGACACACAGGTATTAAAAAAAGTGAAGGGCGAAATAAAAGAGAGAATAGCGGAAATGGAGAAAGCTTTGATTGGTATCTGTCTTTTAGGTGAATTAACCTTAAGATCGCTTGACTACATCTGCTCTTTCGGCGAACGATTGGCTGCACCCATACTGGCTGGCGCCATACAATCAGCAGGTATAGATGCAGTGCACTTTACAGGCGGGGATGTCGGGATAATAACAAATGCAGAATATGGTCGTGCACAATTGTTGGGATGCGTAGAGCAGGAGGTAAGAGCGCGAATTATGCCTTTGTTAGGAGATAAGATACCTGTTGTGTGTGGATTTACCGGTGAAACGAAAGATGGGAAAATAACAACTCTTGGTCGGGGTGGCTCGGACTATACCGCCACTATAATTGGGGCGGCGATAGATGCCGATGAGATATGGCTCTGGAAGGATACCGATGGTATAATGAGTGCAGACCCCAAACGGATAAAGAATGCGAGAAAGATACCCTATATATCATACATAGAGGCAATGGAATTATCGTATTTCGGCGCTGCTGTACTCCACCCTAGGGCAATAGAGCCCGTAATGAAAAAAAAGATCCCGATTAGGGTGAAAAATTTGCTCAACCCCGATGACGAAGGCACACTTATTGGAGAGGAGCAAGAGAAGACCAAAAAGGCCGCTAAAGCTATTACGCTTATTGAAAACACCTCAATCATCAATATCGCGGGAACTGGTATTAGAAGTATATCGGACGTTGCATCCCGTATATTTTCTGTCCTGGCGGCTAAAAATGTAGACATCATCATGATAAGTCATGGCTCATCTGAAAGAACAGTATCTCTTGTTATTGATAGCGCACAATTGGAACGAGCTATTGACGCGATACAAAGCATACACGCAGTTGACACGGTAATCAGGGACATATCATACAATAGCAACGTTTGTACAGTAGGTGTTGTTGGCGTGGGTATGGCAGGAACAGTAGGAGTCGCAGGTAAAGTCTTCTCCGCTCTTGGTAATGAAGGAATAAGTGTAAAAATGATTTCTCAAGGCAGTTCGGAATTTAATATCTCTTTTGTGGTACAGAAAGAGGAAGCATATAAAGCAGCGCAAGCAATACATGATGTCTTCGGGATGGGATCCTAAAAGCATTTCTTTTAAAAAGAAAGCGTTACCAAAGAAGTAATATACATTATGTACAATGAGATTATAACCTTTTTATCATATGAGTGACATAAACTAAGTGGGAGGTGAAAAAGGAAAGCGATGACCGAATCAGAAGTAGATAAGGAAGGGCAAGTTGGAACCGACCTGCTAGCCGGAGTAGATCTAAAGACAACAGAGGACATAGAAGTTCCGAAGTTACTGATAGACCAGGTAATCGGGCAGGAACGTAGCGTGGAGGTGATAAAGAAGGCAGCTAAGCAGAGTAGACATGTGATGCTGATAGGCACGCCTGGCACAGGCAAGTCAATGCTTGGAAGTAGTATGGCGGAATTACTGCCAAAGGAGGAATTGCAAGATACATTGACGTATCCTAATGCCGAAGATAAAAACAATCCGAAGATAAGAGTTGTTCCCCGCGGTAAGGGGAAAGAGATAGTAGATGCACAGAAGCAAGAAGTACGGAAGCGCATTCAGATGCGCAATACTTTCCTTATGTTCACTTTCTTCCTCATCCTGGGTATGGGCGTTATTTATGCTTTCCAGGACGGTGAAATCAAGGTGGAGTATATTTTATGGTCAATAATTGCCGCTGCTGTTGTTCTTTTAGTCTTTAGATGGATGATGCCGAAAGAAGAGGCGATGATGCCGAAATTGCTTGTTAACAATGCTGGACATGAGACTGCACCTTTCGTGGATGCAACAGGATCGCATTCAGGAGCTTTGCTCGGCGATGTTCGACATGATCCATATCAATCAGGTGGATTGGAGACACCAGCACATGATAGAGTAGAAGCAGGCGCTATCCACAGGGCGCATAAAGGCGTCCTTTTCATTGATGAACTGAATACGCTGCGGGTAGAATCGCAGCAAAATCTACTCACTGCTATGCAGGAGAAGGAATATGCCATAACCGGTCAATCGGAGAGGAGTGCCGGGGCAATGGTAAAGACAGACCCGGTACCCTGTGATTTCGTTATGATCGCTGCCGGCAATCTGGATGCAGTAGCAGGTATGCATCCTGCACTACGTTCTCGAATAAAAGGCTATGGCTATGAGATATACATGAAAGATTCGATGGACGACACGGTAGAGAATAGAAAGAAGCTTATCAGATTCATCGCACAAGAGGTAAGGAAAGACAAAAAGATACCTCATTTCGATACGAGTGGTGTGAAAGAGGTAATAAGAGAAGCGCGGAGAAGATCCGGCAGAAAAGGTCACCTCACACTCATTTTACGTGACCTCGGTGGATTGGTGCGAGTGTCAGGTGATATAGCGCATGCAGAAGACGCTAAATATACTACTGGCGAGCATGTGATAAAAGCAAAAGCAATGGCAAAGTCGGTCGAGCAGCAGTTGGCTGATGAGTACCTTGAGCATAAGAAGGATTATCAATTATTCAAAACAGAAGGGGTTGAGGTAGGACGGGTGAATGGACTTGCAGTAATGGGTGATTCCGGAGTCATACTCCCGATAATCGCGGAGGTTACGCCCGCGCAATCGCGAGAGGAAGGACGGGTAATAGCAACTGGTAGATTGCAGGAGATAGCGCAGGAAGCGGTACAAAATGTCTCTGCAGTATTCAAAAAAATCACCGGGAAGGACCTATCACGTAAAGATATACATATCCAATTTGTGGGCACACACGAAGGAGTAGAAGGTGATTCCGCCAGTGTATCAATTGCTACCGCGGTTATATCCTCTCTGGAGAATATCCCCGTGGACCAGAGTGTGGCGATGACAGGTTCTTTGTCCGTGCGGGGTGATGTTCTACCGGTAGGTGGAGTAACGGCGAAGGTGGAAGCGGCAGCACAAGCGGGTATTAAAGAGGTATTGATACCCCAGTCAAACCTGAATGACGTGCTCATCGAGGATCGGTATAAGGATAAGGTGAAGATAATACCGGTTGCGACAATAGAGAATGTGCTTGAACATGCATTGGTCGGTAAAATGAAGAAGAAGTTCATAGAGAAGATAAAGAGTTTCACAATGATGGAGAAAATTATCCCTGAGGGTGTGGCGGAAAAAAAGGCCGTGTAGTCATGAATGTTTCTTTTTAAGTGATGTTTGCAATCTATCAATTAAATCCTCGGCAGATACTAATCTCTGTCGCCTTTTCATTCCGTGCCAAGTCTTTGAGTACTTATATAACCAAAAATCCAGTTCATACTCATCCTCTGCATAAATAACCTCGTTATGTTCCAGAATTTCACCCCTCAGATACCAGGGTATCTCATTGAACACCGTGAGGTCGTATCGTTCATCTGCAGAAGCATACAAAATCCGATCGTATAATTCCTTTAATTCTATGCTGCCCTTTGGTATCACGCATATATCAATTCTGATTTCGCATCTGCATGCATATCCTTTAATATTAATTTACTCTAATTATTTGCTTGCGTGCTCCACATTTTTTATATATAGTTTACTAAATAAAAATTAATATTTTTATCGAGTAAAGTAAAGAACAAAAACTATTTAAAATGATGGATATAAAAATTATATCTTCATACAAGTAACAGTAGATTATTTAGACGGAGAAGGAAATATGGCGTATTTCAGAAGCGAAACGCAAAGACCGGATTTTGTGAAGTTGGAAGAAGAGATATTAGAGCTATGGGATAGCGAAGACACCTTTGAGCGCAGCGTGAACCAGCGTAAAGGCGGTAAGAAGTTCGTTTTTATTGAGGGACCACCAACTGCCAATGGACTTCCACATCCCGGGCATATACTCACGAGGGTAGTGAAAGACCTTGTGCTGCGATACAGAACCATGCAGGGTTATTACGTAGAGCGAAAAGCGGGCTGGGACACCCATGGTCTTCCGGTGGAGATAGAAGTGGAGAAAAATCTGAGGATTAATACCAAAGGGGAGATAGAGAACTATGGTATTGAGAAGTTCAACAAGAAATGCAAAGATTCCGTCTTCCGTTATGAAAAAGAATGGGTAAATGCCACGAAACGGGTGGGATTCTGGATTGATATGGATTCTCCATACATCACTTTTGATAACAAATATATCGAATCCGTCTGGTGGTCGTTAAAGGAGATCTGGAAAAAGGGTTTGCTTTATAAGGGGCATAAGGTCGTTCCTTACTGCCCGCGATGTGAGACCACGCTAAGTAGTCATGAAGTAGCACAGGGCTATCGCGATGTAGAAGACCCTTCAATATATGTGAAGTTCAAATTGAAGCAGCCGGACACGTATCTATTGGCCTGGACAACTACGCCCTGGACATTGTTGGGTAATATTGCACTTGCTGTTCATCCGGAAAACCGATATGTAAAGGTAAGAGTTAAAGCCAGAGCAAAAGAAGAGGACTTGATACTCGCGGAATCGCGATTAGATGTTTTAGAATCCGAATATGAAATAATAGAAGGGTATACGGGTTCCGATTTGGCAGATTTAGAATACGAACGGCTTTTTGAGTTCGCAACGATAGAGGGTGGTGATTCACAGAAAGTAGTCACCGCTGATTTCGTTACTCTGGAGGAAGGCACGGGCGTTGTTCATATAGCACCTGCATTTGGCGAAGATGATTATGGGGTATGTCGAGATAAGAAGCTGGGCTTTTCACAGCCCGTGAATGCCGAAGGTCGCTTTACGAGCGAAGTTCCGCCACTGGAAGGTATGTTCGTTAAGGATGCCGATAGGCCGATAATAGAAATGTTGGATCAGCGAGGTATATTATATAAGGAGGAGCGGTATTCGCATTCGTATCCATTTTGCTGGCGCTGTGGTTCGCCTCTTTTATATTACGCACGTGAATCATGGTTCATCGCAATGAAATCGTTACGTGATAATTTGATTGCGAATAACGAAAAGATCAACTGGTATCCCGCGTATTTGAAACATGGGCGATTCGGGAACTTCATAGATAATATTGAGGATTGGGCACTTAGCCGGGAGCGGTTTTGGGGTACTCCGTTGAATATATGGATATGCGCCAATTGTGGTAAGGAGTTCTGTGTAGGTAGTGTAAAAGAGCTGAAAGAAAGGGCAAAGAATTCTGTTTCCAGCGACTTGCACCGACCTTACATAGACGATGTAGTGTTTGAGTGTGAGGATTGTGGCGGAGAAATGAGAAGGGTAGATGATGTTATAGATTGCTGGTATGACTCAGGTGCAGCTCCATTTGCGCAATGGCATTACCCATTTGAGAAGGACGCGTTCGAGCGGAACTTCCCCGCTGATTTCATTACGGAAGCGATAGACCAGACTCGTGGCTGGTTCTATTCCCTGCTTGCGATCTCAACCACTATTTTTGATACCGCACCCTATCTAAACGTGCTTTCGCTGGGCCATATACTGGATGATAAAGGCGTGAAGATGAGTAAGAGCAAGGGGAACGTGATTGATATAACATCTACGCTGGATAAGGAAGGGGCAGATGCATTGAGATGGTATTTTTTCACCGCAGGTCCTCTATCCGATGATGTAAGGTTCACAGAGAAGGGGATAATAGAGAAGCAGAAGAAGTTCTTGAATACGCTCTGGAACTCGTATTTCTTCTTCGTTACTTACGCGGTAATAGATGAGTTCAATCCGAATGAGAAGAAGATCCCAGTGGAGAAAAGGAATGCGATGGATAGATGGATCATATCACGGCTAAACACGCTCACAAAGGAAGTGATTGATTCAATAGAACGGTTTGAAATACACGTTGCCGCGCGTAAGATGGAGGAGTTTATAGTTAACGATCTGAGCAACTGGTATATAAGACGATCAAGGAGACGGTTCTGGATAGTAGAGGCGGATTTTGATAAGGATAGCGCATATATAACACTATTCGAGGTTCTTGTTTCGTTATGTAAACTGCTCGCGCCTTTTGTGCCTTTCATCACTGAGCACATCTATCAGAAAATAGTGCGCTGTGTTTCTGATGACGTACTTGAAAGTGTACACCTCTGTAACTACCCATCACCCGAAGAATCGTTTATAGATACGGAATTAGAAGATTCGATGGGCCTTACTTCTAAATTGGTGGATGCGGGCAGGCGAGCGAGGGCAGAGGCGGGAATAAAAATACGACAACCGTTAAAAGAGGTCGTAGTGGTTTGTAGTGATCAAAAGCGGAAGAATGTAGAATGTTTGGTAGGGGTATTAAAGGACGAATTGAATGTAAACGAAGTGCGATTTGAAGATGATGCATTTGTCGCTGCGGATAATTATAAACAGGTAGATGTGGATGAAAATACCGCCCTGTTCCTGGACACTTACCTGGATAAGGGCCTCATAGAGGAAGGATTAGTTAGAGACCTCGTAAGAAGAATACAGGGCATGAGAAAAGACATCGATTTGGAGTATACTGCGAAGATAAGAATCATGTACGAGGGTGACGCGGAGGTAAAAGAAGCGATAGATAGATTCTCTGATTATATCTGTACTGAGACACTTGCAGAGAGTATAGAAAAGGGAAAGCCATCTGAAAGTGGTGATAAAATTTACGAGAAGGACTGGAAGATAGGAAAAAAAGAGGTTCATCTCGCGATAAAACAGTAATTTTTATATACTATAAAAAAAGAATGATGGAATATTAACTAAAAAGGTGATAAGAAAAAAATGCCAGCAGTAGTAGATAAAGAAAAATGTGATGGATGTGGAAATTGTGTAGAGGAGTGTTCGGTAGAGTGCATAACTATGGTAGGCGAAGGGGACAGCAAGCATGCGGTAGTCAACGCCGAGGAATGTACCGATTGCGAAACCTGCATAGATGTATGTGAGAAGGGCGCAATAAGCATGACCGAGTAAACCCGTAATTAAACATGTCGAAAACAGGTGCTGAAGAAGAGGCAGCGGTAATGATCGAGCGGGTAGAGGTTATTAATCCGGAAGAGAAGCAGGTGATAATAGGGCAGGGTAATTTCTCTATCTTCGCCTGTGATGACCTATTCAAGACGCTATTGACCACAGTACCAGCGATGAAATGCGCCGTTGCAATGAACGAAGCAGTGCCGAAGTTGACAAGGGTTACGGGTAATGACGAGCGATTAAAAGAGTTAGCCGGTGAGAATTGCCTTCGAATCGGCGCTTCTCACACTTTTTTTATCATTATGGATGGTGCAT
>CBDAFQ010000175.1:0-4549 GCA_965195275.1 uncultured ANME-1 euryarchaeote
GTGATGTCCCACCGCCTTTTACGCCTGAACAAGCGGATCAGTACCTGGAAAAGACAAAGGGGTTCAGATTAATGGGGCAGCGATTCATTCCTGATTCGTATATCTTTTCAAATCTGGTAGGCGCTTACACGGGGGTATATCAGGGGGACCGAGAGCCGAAACCGTTTAGTACTGTTATTTCCGGTGCTGGCATAGAGCTTAGAGGATTTCCTCGCGGGCTTGATCTCATGGCACTTTTAGGTTCTGAGATGGCGAGAGAGCAATTGGATACGCTGGACGATTCCAATTATACGTCTTATGACGATGCGTATGGTAGATTAGAAGACGAATTCAATTCGTTTAACGAAACCGAATGGAACAAGAATCTTTATTGGTGCTGGCTATACACACTAAAGCCGTTATTAAATGATTTTGGATCGGGTTATCCGACTTTTATGCAGACCGAAGCGTGGCAGGAAAAGGAATTGAACACTGCACTAGCGTCGTGGACTGAGCTGAGGCATGATACGATACTTTATGCCAAGCAGAGCTATACGATGAAGACAACTGCGATTCAAGTTCCGACAGCGGAGAAGCCAGTTGTCGGATATGTCGAGCCAGTACCGGAGTTTTACAATCGGCTGCTGGCTTTAACTCGGATGACTAATTCCGGTTTGGCGAGCATGAATGTTTTAGACAATGCATCAAGTAATAGATTAGGACATTTAGAAACGTTATTAGCACGATTGGTTGAACTATCAGCGAAAGAGCTGGCAAATGAGGAATTGACCGAAGCGGATTACGAGTTCATAGATGACTTTGGCACGGAATTGAATGCTGTTATAAGTGAGGTGGACGATAAAGCGAAGAAGACGACGGTAATTGCCGATGTGCATACCGATGGAAATACAGGTCTGGTTCTGGAAGAGGGAGTGGGCTATGTGGATTTGATTGTTGTTGCATATATTGTGCCAGACGGTAGGATTCTTATCGGTGCGGGTCCGGTGATGACGTATTACGAATTTAAACAGCCTATTCCGGACAGACTAACAGACGATAAATGGCGTGATAAGTTGAAGTTAGAACCACCGGAAAGACCAGAGTGGTATTCCGATTTTGGCATGTAAAGCACTATAAGGCGTTCCAAGAAAGCATAATATCCAACTAAAATTGATTATTGACACAGATTAACACTGATTAACGCAGAAGAAAATTGAGGATAAAGCGTCTGGACTAAAAGTCATCAAAATCAAATACAACAAAGCCTTCTTTTCTGAGTCTCTCTTTACCCGTGATCTTTTTTGCAATCAAGCCAAAATGCTCTTTGCGTTTGTTGGTATTCCAGTCAACATATCCACTCTTCGTTCTCAGTTCCGCAAGGATATCAAAAGCGTCCTTAAACGTCAGGGTACGGTATTTGCATTCAAAGAATCCGATCTCTTTGCTTTCTTCGTCCAGGGTAAGAATATCTATCTCATACTGATTCCTACCTTTTTCATGTTTTGGGATTGCACCCCACTGACCACCGATTTTCGGGATTCGGCAGGGCAAAGAGTCCCACTTTTCAATTAAAAATTCGCGACAAACCTTTTCAAACACGTGTCCGAGATAGCGATTATACACGGCCTTAATTTCAGTAGCAGAAAAAATCGCCTCTTCTATAAATGTTATGTTCGGATTAATGAACCGGAACCAGAAATTGACGAAATTATCCTGGATATAATACCTGCTTCTTCTTGACTTTACATTGTCTATCAACGGCGTCTTCCTTTCTACAAGCTCCACATCAATCAGGTTTCTAAGATATGGGCTTATATCAGTGCCTTTAGCGCCGATATAATCTCTAATTTCACCTAATTTCGTATGGCCAGATGCAATAGCACCCAATATCTTCTTATATGTCTTCACATCACTAAACTCATATTTCATGAGGAAATCAATCTCCGATTTCAGAAAGGTGTCTACCTTCTTCAGCTCATCATCCAGCCATTCCCAGAAAGGATAATTTATTTTCGCAAGATAGAAGGGGATACCATCAGAAAAGCCGTATATTTCTATACGTTCTTCAGTTGTAGATTCCGGAAAAAAGTCGGTTAATTCCGCGAATTTCAATGCCCTCAATTTAAGCTGCCCTGTTTTTCGGCCATACAAGGGTGCGTGATAGCTCAGAACTTGGCTTTCCATCATGGATATGGACGAGCCAAGTAGTATTAATTTCGTCTTTGTATTTGCAAGAAGGACATCCACTATCCTCTGGAGTTCGGAAACAACTTTCGGGTTCTCTTTTATCAGGTTTGGAAACTCATCAATAATTATTATTTTGTCTTTCAAGAAATTGAATATGGCTTCCAGATCCGCCTCTACATATTTTATTCGGGGTTCCACTCGAGAAGCAACGTCTTTGAGCTTTTTGAGATTGTTCTCTTCGGTTGCAAGATAATAGATAAAATCTTTCCCTTTTACACTGGCAAGTGCAAGAGTTGTCTTTCCTATTCTTCTTCGTCCGTAAATGACATATAAATCCAAATCGGGCCCGTTTAATTTCGCTTTGATTGCATCTAACTCTTTTTGCCTGTTTATGAATTTCATAGCTCACCCCTTTTCTATTTCTGTTAGTAATCTAATAGCTATTATACTAATTTGTATTATATAATGTTTTTGGTGCTCCCCCTTTTAAATAGGGTTAATTAATTGAGCGGGCATATGAAGATCAATCCATCAAAGTATTTCCTCCCAATTCCAGACATGGTCTGTCAATCCAGCAGCGATTGCAGGAGTACGTTTTTGCTTCCCTTTGCCCTTGCCGAGCGTCAAACTCATATGTGGCCTGACGAAATTATAAACTTCTATCACCGATGTGAAAAGCAATGAACAACCTCGTTACCACGTCTATACCAGTCCAAATCCACACTTTTCTCTTCTTTTTTATTATTGCATTGGTGGTAAAAGTTAAAAATGAATGAAATAAATACCCCAACTATAAAGGGGGAGCACTCAATTTTTTTCTTTTCCGTAAACACTTTTCTTTTTTTATTTTAAAAAAAGAAAAGGGTTTGATCACAGCATCATTCTCAGAAGACTGAAGAGTATTTTGGGGTTCTTTTTTATCACTGCTTTCAATAAGCCGCGTTCACTGAACCCTTTTATTTTTAGTTCGCCTGCTAACAGATGAAAAAACTTGTTCTGATCCTGAGGGTTCAAGCCCAGCACGATATTCTTTATCCTCAAGCCAGCATCCAAAACTCTGCCAAAGTCTTTGCGCCATCTCTTTTCGTATTCCCTCAGCCTACGTTTTGAGAAGTTCTTTTCGTGCTTTGCTTTTGCAATTACGTCACCGGCTATCTCGCCGTCTCGCATCGCATATACTATCCCGCCACCGGTGAACGGATTGACATGCCTTGCCGCATCACCGACTAAAATCATACCATTTGCTACCGTTTCATATTTCGGACCGCTTAATGGCACAGCACCGAATACCTCTGCTATTACTTCGCCATTCGGGAACCGATCGGAAACGAAAGCATTAAGATAATCAAGAGCACGATGGTGGTCAGAAGAGACAGCGCCACTTATACCGATACCCACATTTGCGCTATCGGCACTCTTAGGGAACACCCATGCATAGCCCTTCGGTGCGATCTCGTCACCAAAGAAGATTTCACAATAGTCGTGATTGAATTCGATGTCGCACATAAGGAACTGAGCGCAGATAGCAAGGTCTTTTAAGGGCAGACTTGTATCAATACCACCCCATCGGCCGATTTTTGATTCCACGCCGTCCGCACCAACGACGACATCTGCGGAAATACTGATATCAACACCCGCGGAGTTTACATACACGCCCTTTGCATAGCCTTCTTCCTGAATGACACCGTACGCATGCGTTCTGACCCTAACTTCAGCACCCGCACGTGCTGCTTCGAGCGCCAAGAACTTATCAAAAAACTGCCGGTCCAGTACATAACCGGTAACTTCCTCGTCGGCAACAGATAAAATCACCTGCGTGCCGTCCGGCCCATAAGTGATGTTTCCTTTAAACGTTGTGCATATACATCTGGGATCAATGTCAACGAACCGCTCGACCTCTCTGCTTACTCCCTCTGCGCATTTCACGGGCACGCCTATCACCGGATTTCGCTCGATCAAAAGAACGTCCAAGCCACGTTCTGCAGCGGTCTTCGCCGTCATACTGCCCGCAGGCCCCGCGCCCACCACTACAACGTCATATGCTTCCTCTTTCATTGTTTCGGGTCCCACCAACATAAGGTAGTTAAAGGTAAGCATAGTTAAAGCTATGTATAAATTGCGGTGGAGACGCACGAGGTGATGGGTGATGGGTAAGGATTAGGGGCATTTAAGGCGTATAAGGAGTTAGGGAAAAAAATGTGGACACAGATTAACGCAGATTAACACAGATGATAAGAATCAACAACACGGTTAAACTAAAATAAATCTGCGTAAATCAGTGTAAATCCGTGTCTTAAATAGAAGATGGTTATACTTTATATACAATAAAGAGTATGTACATTGAGATCGGAAGAGCACACGTCTGAACTCCAGTCACATGTCA
>CBDAFQ010000176.1:0-7983 GCA_965195275.1 uncultured ANME-1 euryarchaeote
TCATATACCAATCAATATTAGCCTCATGATTGTACCAACAGACAACGAAACGGCAATCGCCATGAGTGTTGCAGCAATGAACCGCTGCTTCTCCGTCTCCATTATTCGCGTTGCTAAGGCACCCGGAACGTTGCAGCCAAAGCCCAATATCGTTGGCACGATTGCCGAGCCATGCAATCCCAATTTGTGTAAGCCTGTATCCACGAGAACAGCGAGTCGAGGCAAATAGCCTACGTCTTCGAGCAGACTGAGCATGAAATAAAATGTGATTACAAATGGCAGTACCATGCCGAAAATGACGTATAATCAGGTAGTTAGAAGACCAAAAGATTCCGTTCCAGATGCGTTGCATCCACGAGATTTATTACTATATCCGCATCTTCCAGCATGGTCCGGGCTACTTCTTCTGCTTTCGATGTAGGCTCTAATGAATAAGTACCCGGGACATCAACTAACTCGAACTTTTCGCTGCCAATGCGTGTAGTGCCTTTTGTAAAATCAACCGTAGTCCCAGGATAATTAGACGAAATCACGTTCACGCCGGTAAGACGCGAAAAGACAACACTCTTGCCGACATTTGACAGCCAATCAGCGATATTTTCTTCATAGCTTCCGGATTAAGATGTGTCTCGCCATCCCCATCCCAATCGCTATCTGCGTTCCTTCTACGTTTAGGACAACCGGCCCTCTCGCAGGTTGCATCGTTAGTAGACGGGCAGATAATGCAGAATTTGAGATAAGTCATATTGCCGAAACAGCGGAAGAAGGGAAAGAAAAAAGTATTCGTTTTTTGGATTCTGATGAATACGAGAAAATGTAAGATAGACTATTCGTAATGAATGATTTGTACAAAAACTACGAGCTGGAAATGAAGCCCATTTCTTTCTTCTATTTGGTACCCGAAAAATCATCCGATATGTGATACCTATAACCCTGCTCAGTAAGGAACAACTGCCGGTTTGCACCAAAATCATGGTCTTTTGTGTCCTTACTAACGAGCGTATAGAAGAAAGCAGGTGAACCGTCATCCTTCGGTCGCAGTAACCGACCAAGCCGCTGCGCCTCCTCCTGACGCGACCCGAAAGTGCCCGAGATCTGCACTGCTACATTCGCATCGGGCAGATCAATAGCAAAATTCGCGACCTTCGATACCACCATAACCTCTATTTCACCGCTTCTAAATGCATCATACAACTTCATTCGTTCCCGGTTTGGCGTCTTGCCCGTCAATAGCTTCGCATCCAACATCTCTGCCACACGCTCCAACTGCTCTATATACGTACCTATCACCAGGATCCTATCGCCCTTCTTTCTATGATATTCTACTATCCGCCTCGTTATGTCATATTTACGCGGGTTCTCCGCGGCTATCCGATGTTTGTTCCTATCGGCTGCGAGTGCGTATTGCAACCTGAGTTCATCATCCATTTTCAGCCTTATCTCATTACAAACCGCTTCCGCTATCCAGCCCTGCTCCTCCAACTCTTTCCAGGGCGCATCGTATTTCTTCGGCCCTATAAGCGAAAACACATCGCGCTCCTTACCATCCTCACGCACCAGCGTAGCTGTAAGTCCCAACCGCCGCCTTGCCTGTAACTCCGCAGTCACTCGGAAAACGGGTGCCGGAAGCATATGCACCTCGTCATATATGATCAAGCCCCAATTCCGCTCGTTAAAGAGCGAGAAATGCGGAAATGCATCTCCATCCGATTTCCGCGGCCTATAAGTGATAATTTGATATGTTGCAATAGTTATCGGTTTTATCTCTTTCCTTTCCGCACTGTATTCCCCTACCATTTCTCCATCCAAATCGGTTTTATCCAGCAGTTCATCTCGCCACTGTCGTGAAGCAACCGTGCTGGTAGTAATAATCAGGGTATTAGTATCCAATTTTTCCAAGACTCCCATTCCCACTACGGTCTTACCAGCACCACAAGGCAGCACTACTACCCCACTACCACCTGCGGCACTACCACCCGCATAGAACGAATCAACGGCTTCTAATTGATACTTCCGCAAAGAAAACGGTAATCCTTTTCTTGTAGTAGCAAGAAGTGTTATGGCTAAAAACTCGCCCTTTACGTATCCTACGAGGTCCTCAGCCGGAAAGCCAATATCTGTGAGTGCTTTCTTTATATAGCCCCTTGCTCCTAACGCAACTACTACCGTTCGCGCATCTATCTGCTCCTCTGTAAGATAGCTCTGGATTTTCTTGTTTCGCATTACTTCTTTCAGCAATATCTCGTCATCGCTTTGCAACACCACTGACCCATCCAACATCTTCAGCTTCAATCGCCCATATCGCGATACGTAATCCACTATATCTATAATGACATTCTCGGGTACTGCATACCTGCTATAAGCGTCCAAAGCCGCGATGATACGCGAAGCTGCCATACCCGATGCGGCTGCGTTCCAAAGCGAAAGATTCGTTATTTTATACGTGTGGACGTGTTCAGGGCTTTTTATCAGCTCGGCAAACCCACTTATTGTGTCCCTTGCATCTTCATACCTTGAGTTATCTACCTCTAGCAAGATTGTCTTGTCACTTTGTACAATCAACGGGTTATCTTCTTGTGGCGACATTGTCTAAATAAAGATATTTTATACTGAAAAGATAAAAATATTAGTGGGGCATGACGATGATGGGTATTCATAGTTGGATCTTGATGATATACCTGGGCTATTATCAAATATAAGATAGCTATTAAATGTTAAGCAAAGCTTTTGGTATTACAGGAGTAAGTTGTAAATGGGGATATTGAAACAGATGGAGGAAACAGCATGCGAATATCCGAACTTCCTGAGATAGGCACGAAGTATGAGATAGAAAGCCCAAAAGGCGATAAAGTAGCGGTCATATTTTTGACGACCGGCGAGATAGAACTCTATGTCTTAGAATCCGATGCTGATAAGCCTTCGGTTACAAGGCTGACCTCGGAAGAAGCCCGGCGTCTCGGAAGCGTTCTGACCGGAGCGTTACTCACAATAGAGCAGGAAGACGTTGAGGTGTCATTTTCTGAAATCTCTGACCTCAGAATACACATCCATGTATGTCCGATAACAAAGTCTGTGGTAGGAAAGAGCATCGAGGATTTGGCAATCCGTAAAAAAACGGATGTCACGGTAGTTGCAATTTCGCGAAAGGGTCAGAGCATCATCAGCCCGCCACCGGAAACGGTCTTTGAAGAAGGGGACCTGATAGTGGCGATAGGCGAGAGAGCGCAAATAAAAGAATGTCAGAGAGTGATTCTGGGACAGGGCTAAATGAACTTTCTACTGGATTTAGCTATTGTAACGGTCTCGTGCTTAGCCCTTGGGCTGGCATCAAAATATCTAAGGCAGGCATCGATCCCGGCATACATAATCGCCGGAATAATACTCGGAAAGAGTGGTTTAGACTTAATCTCCTCTGATGCGTCATACGAATTCATCTCGTGGCTGGGTAAGATCGGCGTAATCCTCCTGATGTTCTACATAGGACTGGAATTCAATTACAAAGGCATAAAAGAGCCCAGAAGGTTATTTGCGGGTTGCACGGACTTTGCAGTGAATTTCAGCGTTGGGTTTTTGCTGGGGCTTGTCATTGGCTTGAGCCTGGTAGAGGCTTTCATACTCGCATCGGCAGTATATATCAGCAGTTCCGCAATAGTCATTTCCTCCCTGATAGAGAACAAGCGGTTGATCTACCCGGAAGCAGAGACTGTCGTGTGGCTGATGGTCTTCGAGGACATAATACTGGCGATCCTGCTTGTGGTGCTGACTTCTGTTATGGTAGGCAGCCTCGCCATGATTCCCGTGTCCTTAGTTGCGACTTTGCTACTCATTGTATTCATCTTAGCGCTCATCAGAAGGCTGAGCAACTTCATCGCGCCTCTATTCGAGCGTGATGATGAAATACCCATACTGCTTATTTTCGCACTCATATTCGGATTTTCCGCAGTCGCATATCTCATGGGTATTTTGCTGCATTGTCATATCTCGGAAGTGATAGTTGCATTTTTCTTAGGCTCTGCACTCTCGGGAGTCAAGTCCTTCAGGAAGCTCTTCGGAACCATCATTTCATTTAAGAACTTATTCCTTACCATCTTCTTCTTTTCTTTTGGTATGATGTTCCAATTGCAATTTGCGACATTGAACTCGGCAGATTTTATCATCGCACTCTTAGCACTCATAATTCTGTCTATCCTCGGGAAGTTCGTCAGTGGTGCAATCATCGGGAAGAGACTGCATGGCTCGCTTGAAACGGGGTTGCGAGTCGGAGCATACACGACGCCACGGGGCGAGTTTTCTGTTGTGCTGATTATGATTGTAATGGAAATAGGCGTTCTCGAGCTATTACCTTCGATTGAGCTATTACTTTCGCTTGTCGTTGCTTACGTGATTATTCTTTCGATCACGGGCTCTTTCTTCGCCAAACACGGCGATAAGATTGGCAAAGCAATGATGAGTGTCGTTAATAAATTGATGCCTCAAGCTCATCGGTGACTTGAAATTTAAGGATGAAATTACTTTTTAAAATTTGTAAACATGGAACCAATACGACACGCAAAAATCGCTATTTGTTTATTATTCCTGGTGGCTGTGGTAGGGACAGTGGGCTTTATCTATATCGAAGGGCTCACCCCCTTTGATGCATTATACCTAACTATCGCAACTGTTACCACTGTTGGATACGGCGATATAGTTCCTGAGACACAAAACGGCAAAATATTTGCGGCTGCATTGATCATAATGGGCGTTGGCACAACCTTATATGTGCTAATAGAGTTAATAGAATCTGTATTGGAAGGGCGGTTAAGCACAGCATATGGTATAGCGCGGGTAAAAAGGGGCGTGGCGAAATTGCAAAAACACAAGATAATCTGCGGCGGTGGTCGTACGGGCAATGTGATAGCAGACGAATTCAGAAACGACGGTCTTGACTTTGTAATAATTGAGCACGATCCGGAGGTGGTAAAAGGACTGAGGAAGAATGAGATACCCGTAGTGGAAGGTGATGCCACGAAAGATAGTATATTGATGGAAGCGGGCGTGGAACGTGCTTCCGGGCTGGTATCCACACTACCCTCAGATTGTAGCAATTTATTGCTCTCTGTTACCGCAAAAGACATAAACAAGGATTTAGAGTTAGTAGCGAGAGCGAGCTCGGAAGAGGCTGCTAAGAGGTTATACAGTATAGGCGTGAAAAAGGTAGTTATTGTAGAGGAAGTAGGTGGGCGGAGGCTGGCAAAGAGCTTGATAAAGCCTGCAGTCGTGGATTTCTTAGAGTTCGCTACGGGGACAGGAGAGTCTTCTTTAGAAAGCATAAAAGTCGAGCATGGTGCGAAAATAGCAAATAAGAAAGTAAAAGATCTGCGGATGAAGGAGAAAGTTGGGGCGACTATACTCGCAATCATAAGAGATAAGAAAGTCATATCTCACATAGGCTCTGAAGATGAAATACTGGAGGGCGATACCGTTGTGGTCATAGGTAATAGAGAATCGTTGGATAAGCTCGAGAAGTTGGAGTTTTCGTAATCTTCTGTGAATGTTTAACTACCCAAAAGCGCGATATGAAATGGTCCTTATTTAAAGCTATGTGAGACTGTAAAAAAGCAAAAGGCTTTTATATGATCGTGCTTATATATCTAATACGCAGGTAAGAACGACAAAAAAGGCCAGTACTATAAAAGTACTGAAAACTGGTCAGTCCGTAGTCCACTGCGAGTGGGGATAGACGAACTACTTCGGATTATTCTCGTTTTCGTTGGACGGATAAACGAAGTTGAGCGCGTTTATTCATTGTTGTATCAACTTTAGGGGTTGGGTATCTAAACCATTAAGGAGGTTGTAATATGGCATGGGAAAAGGAACTCGAAGAAAGCATTAGCACAATTGCACAGTTGGGTGAATATATGGAATTGGTCCCTAAAAAAGTGGCAAGATTACAAGAAATTATAGATATACACCCGATGCGTATTACCCGTTATTATATGTCTCTAATTGATGAAAATGATCCTGACGACCCAATTAGAAAGATGGCGGTCCCCACAGAAGAAGAGTTAAATCTCGTGGGCTCTTATGATACGAGCGGTGAGCGCGAAAACACAATAATGCCCGGTTTGCAGCACAAATATGCGCAAACTGCCTTGATTCTAGCGACAAATAGATGCGCAGTGTATTGTAGATATTGTTTCAGAAAAAGGTTAGTTGGTCTGCCAACCGAAGAGATAATGCATCGATTCAATGGTGCGGCAAAATATATTGAAGAACATGAAGAGATTAATAATGTACTTATAACCGGCGGTGATCCTTTTATTTTATCAACGGAAGTGCTCAGTGACTTTTTAGAGCGGCTCTCAGACATCTCGCATTTAGATTTCATAAGGTTCGGGACCAGAGTTCCAGTGACATTCCCCGATAGGATCCTGGAAGATGACGAGTTATTGACGCTACTGGAAAAGAACTCGCGTGAAAATAGACGAATCTATGCAGTAACACAATTTAACCATCCACGGGAAATTACCGCGAAAGCTACTGGCGCTGTTAGTCGGCTCATTCACGCTGGCGTGATAGTGGACAATCAAACAGTTTTACTTAAGGGCGTGAATGATGATCCGGAGACTTTAGCGGAATTACAAAATAAACTTGTGAGTATCGGCGTTATCCCTTATTATCTATTCCAATGCCGACCTGTAAAGCGGGTAAAGAGTTATTTTCAAGTGCCTTTGTATAAGGGCTACGAAATTGTAGAAGCTGCAAAAAAGAGGCTTAACGGGCACAGTAAACGGTTTAAGTATATGATGTCTCATCGGACGGGCAAGATAGAGATTGTAGGTGTTATGGACGATTATATCTATTTCAAATATCATCAAGCGCATGCCCCCGCGAATATCGGCAAATTCTTTAAGAGGAAGATAAACAAAACCGCTGGATGGTTAGATGAATTAGAATAAATTTTTGTGTACATGACCACCTATTTATATATGGGGTTATTCTATAATTAATTAGTAGTATGAGCACTCATTATAAACACGAAAGCTGCGGCGTAACGGAAAATATATGGCTACCGTATAGATATGATGAGCGGAGTAGAGGTTTGAAGCCACATCCCTACTGCATCCACTGCGGCATGGTCAAGAATATATCCTCAGATAGGGCGAAACCAATGGGATATTACACGAATATGCTTGCAAGGATGTCAATCACAAAAGTCCAGCTGCGGCTCATAGTAAAAGAATTGGAACGTATCTGTTTTGATGATCCCTATTCCTTGACACGATCCGATCAGGAGAAGGTATTTAATCAAGTGGTGCAAAAGTACTGCTGAATATCTGCGTATCTCGTGATTTCCAAAAAGTTTTATTTATATTAATCTAAGATAAAGGTATTCATGTGCGGGCTAGCCTGGGGGGTTAGGCGTCCTCTGCAACTCGAAATCGCCGATATGCGAGAGGCGAAGCTCGAGGGAGGCACCGTAGCCATCAGTTTCAGCTCGATGTCTAACGAAGAAATGTCGTCCTGAGGGGTTGACGGTGGTATGGTGGCAAACTGGAGGGTTTGTTATTGTGCCTTTATTATGGATATCGGTTTAGGCCCGGAAGGGAGCGGACTCACCGTGGACGGTTGGCGCTCGCAGGGTAGCGATGTGGAGGAGGACATTGAGGGTCTGGCTGGTAGCGAACGTGTCGATCAAGAGCGTGCCCGCACAAACCCCCCCCTTTTTTAAAAAAAAACCACGAGAGTTCACAAGATTGACACAACACTTTTTCTTTTTTACAAAAAGAAAAATTAGCCGGTGCTAAAAGAAAAACACAAATGTTCTTTTGGTAAAGCTTTTCTTTTTAAGAAAAGGTTTGTGGAAATCCGTGTAATCTTGTGGTTATAAAAAGGAGCTAAACAAATACTGTATAGGTATGGAGGGAAAGATTATACTCGGGGGCATAGGAAGCATCTTGACGTATCTGGGTATTTTAATGATTGTCCCGCTTGCTATGGCTC
>CBDAFQ010000177.1:0-24233 GCA_965195275.1 uncultured ANME-1 euryarchaeote
GATTTAATTTCTTCTGCGTTAATCAGCGTTAATCTGTGTCAATAATTAATTTTAGTAGGATATTATGCTCCCTTGTCGATTTTTTTTATTTTCTGTTATGACTTTCATATTATATATCCTTCTTTATAAGAGATGAAAGCATTAGTAATCGAACCGTTTTCCGGTGCCTCAGGCGACATGATCATTGGCAGTCTACTGGATTTAGGCGTTGATGTATCGAAGATAAGCGATGCAATTTCTGCCTTTGACCTTGAGCTGGAGCTAAAAAAAGTGAGGAAGTGCGGGATAGCAGCAAAAAAAGTGGAGTTCGTGTATAAGGGTAAAGACGATACTGAAAGCGGCCGACATGAGAAGTCATACAACGATATCGTGCACTTGATAGAAGAAAGTGGCTTGAACACGGCGATAATACAGAACTCGTTAAGCGTATTTGAGAAGATAGCGGATGCTGAAGCAAAAGTGCATGGTAGGCCGAAAGAGAATTTGACGTTTCACGAACTCGGTAATCTTGATACAATAGGCGACGTGGTGGGGAGCACAACAGCTCTTTTGGATATTCGGCCGGACACGATTATAAGCACACCTATTTCGGTGGGTGGCGGCTTCGTGGAGACCGCACATGGACTTCTACCGGTACCGGCACCCGCAACAGTTGAAATATTGAAACAGTCCGCTTTGCTATACCACGGCGGTCCTTCTGAATTTGAACTGCTCACGCCAACAGGGGCAGCGATATTGGCTCATTTTGTTCATCGCTCTGAACCCTTTTCACCGCAAATGCGTATAGAAGAAACAGGATACGGTGCCGGGTCAAGGGACTTGCCTATGCCTAACGTCTTAAGAGCGAGCATAGGTGAAATCGCGAAATCCATGCCATTGTTGAGCACAGATGATGTGGAAGTACTGGAAACTAATGTTGACAATGTCACCGGCGAGGTGCTGGGCAATCTAATAGAAGTTCTTATGGCAGAGGGTGCAAAGGACGTTGCCATCACACCTGTACAGATGAAGAAGAACAGAAGCGGGCACAGTATCAAGGTGATTGCAGCACCGCAAGACGTACCACAAATAGCATATCGAATAATGGCCGAGACCGGATCCCTGGGCGTTCGAGTCATGCAAGTGAAACATAGGTTCATTGCTGATAGAGAAGAGAAAAAGGTGAAGGTGAGAATAAAAGGTGTGGAAAAAGAAGTGGGTGTGAAAATAGGCAGGGATGCAAAAGGAGATCTATTAAACATAGCTGCGGAATTTGAAGATGCGAAAAGGGTTGCGAACGAGCTGAAAATACCGCTAAAAGAAGTGATAAAGATCGTGGAAGGAACATGTTACTATAAATAATGCTTTTCTTTAACTAACTAACTAACTAACTATGTTTCCTATTTAGGAAAACGGAAAGTTTGCGGGGGTTGCCAAGAGGACAAAGGCGCAGCGTTGAGGTCGCTGTCCCGTAGGGGTTCGAGGGTTCAAATCCCTCCCTCCGCATTAAAACTTATAAATTTAGAAAAAAAGTTTTATCATAAACAAAACAAAGTATAAATGTTAAGTGCTTTTATCATTAGTAGGTATCTTATTTTTAATGGTGAGGTAGAGAAGATGAAACAAGTTGGTGGAGGGGTAGTCTCGAAAGGCGAGAAAGTAACCGTAAGGGAGAATGATGCTGAATTAGAAAAGATCCTGGAAAAATCAAAGACCATTATAAAGGTGATTGGATGCGGTGGAAGTGGGACAAATACAATAGAGCGGATGACAGTGGACGGTATTTTTGGCGCTGATTTATTCGCACTGAACACAGATGCGCAACATTTGTTGTTTTCAAAAGTGGATAATAAGCTATTGATAGGTAAGAAGACAACGAGGGGGCTAGGGGCAGGAAGTATCCCGAAATTAGGTGAAGAAGCAGCGAAGGAGAATGATTCTGATATAAGGGCTATGGTTGAGGATGCGGACATGGTATTTGTAACCTGTGGATTAGGCGGAGGCACAGGAACAGGGTCTGCGCCGGTAGTTGCACAAGCAGTGCAAGAAGCAGGCGCTCTTACTATCGGTGTGGTAACCGTCCCTTTTAAGGCAGAAGGGGATGTACGGATGGAAAATACAGATGTAGGACTGGAAAAACTGCGTGAGAATACTGACACTTTGATTGTTATACCAAATGACCGGTTATTGGAGGTAGTCCCGAGATTGCCATTAAATGATGCTTTTAGAGTTGCCGATGAAGTCCTTATGCGTGCGGTTAAGGGGATAACAGAACTGATAACAAAACCAGGTCTTATAAATCTGGACTTCGCAGATGTGAGAACGGTGATGAAAGATGGTGGAATGGCAATGATTGGATTTGGGGAATCGGACGGACAGAATAAAGCAATAGAATCAGTGAGAAAGGCGTTAAGCTCGCCCTTGCTCGATGTTGACGTCTCCGATGCAAAATCGGCGCTGGTGAATGTAACAGGTGGTGAAGACATGACCGTAGAGGAAGCGGAAAGCGCCCTTCAGGAAGTCTCTAAAATGATGAGCCCCGATGCAAGAATCATCTGGGGTGTTCAGGTAAGTTCCGAGCTGAAGAATGTGCTAAGAACTCTGCTCATTGTGACCGGTGTGAAGTCCGAGCAGATATATGCGAGGCGGAATACAAAGAAAGAGCGATATGGCATTGAAATCGTGCATTAATTAATAAGAGGTGACAACAATGGAAATGAAGTTTGAAGATCTGTCGAAGAAGTTACAGGTGTACATAAGAATACTGAAGTTGGCGAAACGGCCAACGAGAGATGAGTTCTCCAAGATTTCTAAAATCGCTGGTGCCGCGATGGCTCTGGTTGGACTTATCGGTTTTTTTATCTATCTCTTGATGTCAGTATTACCTGAGGCTTTGTAGTATGGTTAATGTATACGCAGTAAAAACAACGGTAAATCAAGAGCTAGCAGTTGCGACTATGGTTGAGGGTGCATTGGGCGAAGAAGGTGTGAAGGATCATGGGATTAAGACGATAATGGTACCCGAAGAGCTAAAGGGGTATCTGCTCGTAGAAGCCTCTTTTCCGGAAGCGCTAGAACAAATAATTCAGAGTATTCCACATGCAAGGGGATTGGTCAAAGGGGAGATGGGCTTGGAAGAAGTTGAGCATTTCCTTACGCCAAAACCTTCTGTAACTGGGATATTGGAAGGTAGTATAATAGAAATTGTGTCGGGACCATTTAAAGGCGAACGAGCAAGGGTGAAAAAAGTAGACGAGGCACATGAAGAAATCACCATCGAATTATTTGAAGCTATGGTTCCGATACCCGTCACGGTCAGAGGGGATAGTGTGAGAGTATTGAGCAAAGAGGAGAATGAAGTGGAATAAAACAGAATGGTCGAAGAGAAGGAATTGAAGGCCGCGATAGTACAGGATTATGAAACTGGGGAGGTCCTTATGCTTGCACACATGGATGATGAGGCGCTGAGGCTAACCCTAGAGACCAAAAAGGCACATTACTGGAGCAGGAGCAGAGGTAAATTATGGCGGAAGGGTGAGATTTCAGGTAATGAGCAGATAGTAACGGACATCTTCATAGACTGTGATGAAGATGCAGTGCTACTGAAGGTGAAGCAGATAGGGGGGGCATGTCATATGGGATACCGATCCTGCTTTTACCGCAAGATAAACGGCGAAATAGTGGGTAAGAAAGTGTTCGACCCCGAAGAGAAATATGGTAAAAATTGATTTTCTAACGGTTATAGTGCTACCGTTGTAGATACCTTTATATATACTCTAGACCTATAGTGCAAAGTGGTGATACAAAAAATGCCAGAAGACAACGTGATATATATCGGGAATAAGTCTGTGATGAGTTATGTCTTAGCTGTGGTGACGCAGTTTAACAACGGCTTTGACGAGGTAGTGATAAAGGCGAGAGGTAGAGCAATTTCTAGGGCTGTAGACACCGCAGAAGTGGTAAAGAATAAGTTCATGCCAGGGGTGGAAGTGAAGGACCTAAAAATAGGGACGGAGCAAATACAAGGGGAAGGCGGAGACAAAGCGAATGTCTCTTCGATGGAAATAACAATGAATACGAAGGCATAAAGGGAGATAGAAGTAGATCTAAGAAAGTTTTCTCCTAAAATTCTATCATTTCCCTCATTTTTTTATTTTTTATAGAGATAATTATACCATCATATTAGAAATGTTCACGAAAAAGCACATCATTTCGACACGTGATTTCTCGAAGGCCGAACTAGATTTTATATTAAATCGTGCAGAGGAGTTAGAGTCATATGCCATACGGGGAGCGGGACAAGAAAGCGAGTTACTAAAAGGTAAAATACTCGCCAATCTCTTCTATGAGCCAAGTACTCGAACACGACTATCTTTTGAAGCGGCGATGAAGCGATTAGGTGGCGAAGTGGTAAATTTATCATCGCCCGAAGCGAGTTCCGCAGCGAAAGGTGAAAATTTAGTGGATACTATAAGGGTAGTATCAGGATATTGTGACATAATCGCGCTCCGACATCCGAAGGAAGGCGCATCGAGAATGGCTGCTTCTTTCTCTTCTGTTCCGATAATAAATGCCGGTGATGGTGCAGGGCAGCATCCTACGCAGACTTTGCTCGATTTATACACCATAAGGAAGGAGAATTTACTTGATGAGCTCAAGATTGCTCTGGTTGGGGACCTGAAATACAGTAGAACGGTGCATTCTCTGGCTTATGCCCTATCATTATATGGCGCGAAGCTATTTTTTGTGTCGCCAGATGCTTTGAGGATGCCAGATGAGATAAAAATGGACCTAAAAGGTGCAGGGGCCGAAATCTTCGAATCAACTAAAATAACAGAATTTATAAATGACGTAAACGTGTTATACGTGACGAGGATACAAAGAGAGCGTTTTCCTGACCCTGCGGAGTATAACAAAGTGGCGGGCTCCTACCGCATAACTACGGCGCTTATAGCGGAGAATGAAGATGTGGTAATTATGCATCCTCTCCCAAAATTGGACGAAATAAATGCGGATGTGGACCAGACGAAAAATGCAAGATATTTCCAACAGGCTTTTTACGGCACGCCTGTAAGGATGGCAGTCCTTTCTTTATTATTGAAAAGTTAAAATAGAAAGTGGAGGCAAGAAAGGGGGTGGAAGAGAAGAATGGAGATGGAAGCAGAGATAGAAAATATTGTGGATGCAGTAAGGAGACATCACGAACTGTATAAAAACGCATTGCCGATGATCGCAAGTGAGAATATCACGAGTAATAAGGTAAGGATGCTACTCGCTTCGGATTTGTCGCACAGGTATGCAGAAGGGGAAGTAGGAAACAGGTTTTACCAAGGCTGTAAATACATAGATGTGATAGAAGCGAAGGCAATAGAGTTTGCAAAAGAACTCTTTGTGGCGGAACATGCAAATGTAAAGCCTATTTCAGGCGTAACTGCGAATATCGCCGCTCTTTTTGCTCTTACTTCTCCGGGCGAAAAATTAATGGCATTATCCGTGCCTAATGGCGGGCACATAAGTCATTCGAAAGTTTCTGTCCCCGCGATGCGGAATTTGACATTGGAAACGTTCCCATATGACGCGCGGGAAATGAATATAGATGTGGATGAGATGGTGAAGGCGATAAAGCTAAATAAGCCTTCGCTATTACTGTTTGGCGGTAGTCTATTCCTCTTCCCGCACCCTATTTCTGAGGCGAGGGAAGCAGCGGATGAAGTGGGTGCGAATATCGTGTATGATGGATCACATGTATTAGGGCTTATTGCGGGAAAGAAATTTCAAGATCCCTTGCGTGAAGGGGCTGATGTTGTGGCAAGCAGTACGCATAAAACCTTTCCGGGCCCTCAAGGTGCGATATTATTATGTAAAGAGAGCTTGAAAGAGAGAATAGATAGTGCGGTTTTCCCAGGAACGGTGAGCAATCATCACCTGCATCATGTTGCGGGATTAGCGGTTTCATTAGTTGAAATGATACATTTCGGTGAGGCATATGCAACACAGATAATCACAAATGCGAAAGTATTAGCACAGAGCCTATATGAAAAAGGGTTTGATGTTTTATGCGAGCATAAAGGCTTTACCGAGTCACATCAAATTGCAATAAACACTCTCAGTCATGGCGGTGGGGCTGCGGTTGCGGAAAAATTGGAAAAGGCGAATATAATAATAAATAAAAACATGCTGCCTTCAGATAAAGACCCCGAAAAGCCAGCCGGGATCAGAATTGGTGTGCAAGAGCTTACAAGGATAGGGATGAAGGAATCGGAGATGCGAGAAATAGCTGCCCTTATAGCGCGGGTAGTAATAGGTGGAGAAGACGAAAGTAGGATAAAGGATGATGTTCTAGTGCTAAGGAAGGATTTTCAGCACATTCACTATTGCTCAGGTGATAGTGATGCATACGCATTTCCTGCGACATAAATATGAAAGCTTTTATATAGGATAGTGTAATAGATATAAAACGAGAATGCTAGAGGAGTTGGAAGAGCGAAGAGCGGGAATAACGAAAAAGGCGGATGAGTATAAAGCGAGAAGGACCGAGTTAAACTCTGAAGCTAGCAAATGGGCTGATTTAAGGGACGAGTTGAACGGGCGGATAAAAAGCGCGGTCGAGAAGGCAAAGGGGTTCAAGAAGCAACGAGAGGTGTACGAGAAGCTGATAGCGGACGGAAAGACGAAACGTAGCGAGTTGAATAAAAAAGCGTCCCAGCACTATTCTACTGTAGAGCAGATGCGGAAGAAAAATGATATGCAGAGCATACAAGCTTTTGAACTGCTTAGGCAGAGAATAGACAAATTAGAATTAAGGCAGCAGGTAGAGGTGCTTAGCAAGGAAAAAGAGCGGAAATTAGTGGCGAAGATAACCGAGTTGAAACGAGAATTTGATGGGATGGAGCAGGAACTGGAGAAGGACCAGAAATTGAAGGAATTACTGAAAAAGGCGCAAAAGTACCGAAAGGAGTCCGATAAATATCACGAAGAGGTAATAAAAAACGTGAAATGTTCCCATGAATGCCGTGATAAGATGGTAAGATGCTTTAAAGAGGCAGATAGAGTAAGGGTAAAAGCAGATGAAGCGCACCAGCACTTTTTGGAGTCACAAGAGGGGGCAGATGGCGTGCACAGGCTTTATATTCGGCATCTCCGAGACGTAAAAGACTTTGACCGCGTAATAACAGGTCTGAAGCGGAAAGTAAGTGAAGATTGGGTATTCCGGGAGCGAATAGAAGCGAAGAAGAGGGCTAAAGACATTTATGAGCGGTTCAGAGACGGTGAAAAGCTAAGTACAGAAGATTTGATGCAGTTGCAAAAATCTGAGATGATGTTCAAATAAAACCTTTTTTGCTTCGCAAAAAAGCTGTAAAATAAAATAACTTATTGACATAGATTAACACAACACTTTTTCTTTTTTACAAAAAGAAAATTTAGCCTGTGCTAAAAGAAAAACACAAATATTCTTTTGGTAAAGCTTTTCTTTTTAAGAAAAGGTTTGTGTAACTCCGTGTAAATCTGCGTCACAAATTAAATTTATTTATGGGTAGAAGTTATACTTTCTATACAACAAAAAATAATAAGCTCTCCTCCGGTGAAAGGTTACTGGGACGAGTTTTGTTTGAGGTGGTTAAAATCATTGATATACACTGTCATCTTACATTCAAGGAATACGACGCCGATAGGGCGCAGGTAATAGCGGATGCGAAGAAGGTGTTAAGAGGTGTAGTGATAAGTGGAGTAGAGCCAGAAGATTCAACGCATGCGATAGAACTTGCGGCAATGCACGAACGCTTCATTTTTGTCACTCTCGGGCTTCATCCGATACACGTATCTGAGAATACGGACCAGGATATAGAGCGGTACGCGGAATTTATAAGCGAGAACAAGCGAAAAATAGTTGGTATTGGTGAGATCGGGCTTGATTACCATTGGATAAGAGATCCGAAGAAGATAAAGAGGACGAAAGAGATATTTGTGGAGTTTCTCGAGCTTGCAAAGGAACTTGATTTACCTGTTGTGCTTCACTTGCGAGGCACGGGTAGCGAGGCAATAGAAGAGGGTTTGAAGATCGTTTCGGATGAAGACATAAAGAAAGCGGTTTTCCATTGTTTCACCGGTAAACCGCTACTTGCGGATCAGATATGCAAAGAGGGCTATTACGTATCGCTGCCAACGATAATAGCGAGAAGTAAGAGTATGAGGAAAGTAGCGAAGAGAATACCTATTTCGCTTTTACTCACCGAGACAGATGCACCTTATCTTTCGCCTGTTGAAGAAGAGAGAAATGTACCACAGAATGTGGAAGTGGTGTATGAAGAGATATCGAAGCAGAGAAAGAGCGATGTAAAGACGGTGGAAGAGCAGATCGAGGGCAATTTTGAGCGGTTGTTTGGGGTTGCGCTGAGGTGAACTACAGGATCACATAGACGTCCCAGCCGGGAGTCGAACCCGGATTTTGGGCTCCGCAAGCCCAAAGGATATCCATTACCACACTGGGACAAAAGAATTAGCCGCCAATAACCTTCACACATGCTTCTCGCCTTCTGGGACCGTCACAATCAATGAATAGGATGCTCTGCCATGTCCCAAGAGCTAAATCACCACCCTCTATCGGTATTGTCACACTCGATCCAAGCACAACAGACCTGAGATGAGCATGTGCATTGTTATCAATTCTATCATGCGCGTACCCTCCCTCTTTAGGGATTAACTCGTTCAGGAACGTTAAAATGTCACTTTTCAGGCCGGACTCGTTCTCATTTATTGTGATTCCCGTAGTCGTATGTCTTGTAAATATCACACATATTCCGGAATCAACACCTTTTCTTTTAACTATCCCCTTTACTTCCCCTGTAATGTCCATGACTTCGCTATTCCCCTTCGTCTGTATTTGGATTCTTTCCATGCCATTTAAGATAATGAGATATTAACATAAATGGTAAAGATCAAAGAAAAACATTATTTCTTTGGTCACGCTTTCTGTTCCAAAGAAAGAGAGAGAGAGGTGTAAAAATTGCAACTGCTGTTCATACATTCGGATTATATAGAATACGAAGCGAAGGCGAAGACGAGGGTTGCCGAAGAGCTAGAAGAATCGAGGAAGAAAGAGCGGATAGAAGAAGCATTAGTCGCTTTCATTGCGGTGGAACGAGAGGATGAGCAGAATGTAAACTATGTCATAGGAAAAGCATCTGAAGAAGCTATTTCTATTTTCAACAAAGTCAATGCGGAAAGAATAGTTTTATATCCCTATGCACACTTAAGCTCTGAACTAGCTTCGCCGGATATGAGTATAGAGATATTGCGAGGGCTAGAAACTGATTTGGTTTCACAGGGTGTAGAAGTAACGAGAGCACCATTTGGATGGTATAAATCGTTCACAGTGCGATGTAAAGGGCACCCGTTATCCGAGTTATCACGGAAAATAAAGGTCCATGAAGGTGTGGTGGAAGAGAAGTCAAAGGCGTTAGAAGCGGAAGAAAAAGCGGAATCTCATTTCTTCTTTATGGATGAAGAAGGGAACTTGACGTCTGATTTTGAATTTGAAGAAGCGTCGAATTTGAAGAAATTCTTCGTCTATGAAAGTGAGAAGAGAAGAGAAGTGGACAAGATACCACCGCATGTGGAACTCATGAAGCGGTTAGAAATTGCGGATTACGAACCCGCTTCGGACCCCGGGAATATGCGGTTTTATCCTAAGGGGAAGTTGATAAAGGTGCTATTAGAAGACTATGTCCGGAAGTCAGTGTCAGAATACGGCGCTGTTGAAGTGGAGACGCCTATAATGTATAGTACGAGGCATCCAGCGCTGAAAGATTACCTCGAGCGGTTTCCCGCAAGGCAATATTCGATGGCTGGCAAAGGCGGCAAACCGGACTTATTCTTACGCTTTTCGGCTTGTTTCGGCCAGTTCCTCATGTGTAAAGATATGAGTATATCGTATAAGAACCTGCCGTTGAAGATTTTCGAACTCGCACCTTCATTTAGAAAGGAAAAGCGGGGAGAGCTTGTTGGCCTTCGGCGCTTGAGAAAATTCACGATGCCCGACATGCATACATTATGCAGAGACATGAATGAGGCATTGGCAGAGTTTAAGAAACAGTACGAGTTCTGTATTCAAGTTCTTGATGGCATAGGATTCTCAACGAGCGATTATGAAGTTGCAATAAGATTCACAAAGGAGTTCTACGATACGAATAAGGTGTTTATAGAAGATTTGGTCCAAATAGCGGGAAAGCCAGTACTTATAGAGTGTTGGGACCAGCGCTTTTTCTATTTCGTGCTCAAGTTCGAGTTTAATTTTGTGGATGCATTAGGAAAAGCATCGGCTTTGTCCACCGTCCAGATAGACGTGGAGAATGCAGAACGGTATGGTATAACATATATAGATGCAAATGGCGAGAAGAATAGACCTATCATACTCCATTGCTCTCCAAGCGGAGCAATTGAGCGCTGCATATATGCGTTATTAGAGAAGGCATATTTGGAGAAAGAAGGCAGATTTCTGCCTATGCTGCCTCTTTGGCTCTCGCCTACACAATTGAGAATACTTCCTGTAGCAGAAAGGCACCTGGAATACATAGACAATATTCTGCCAGTACTGAATGGGATAAGGGTGGATGTAGACGATAGAGAAGAGACTGTATCGAAGAAGATAAGGGATGCGGGTCGTGAATGGATACCTTATGTTGCGGTGGTAGGAGATAAGGAAGTGGAGAATAAAACGTTGAGTGTTACGATAAGGGAAGAATCGAGCGGAAAAAAGCGAAAAATGGCGGAAATGAGTGTTTCTGCACTTAAAGAGCGGATTGAAGAAGGTTTAAAGGATAAAAAAAATATTAAATCTACACGTTCTTACGGGCTGTCAGAGCGAGCAAAATTTGCGGGTGGCTGAGGAACGTTAAATGTAACTTCACCCAGATCCACATCGAAACTCATATATTCCTCCTTCTCTATTTCAATGTTCACATTGACATCTGTAACATTGACCCCTGTATGACAAGCGACGCAGGCTTCATTCGCGCCCGCCATTTGGGGATTGTCCATTGCTGCACGTATTAAATCTTCATGTGCAGCCATCCCTCCTATGTCAAAGGGTGTGGTATTCATACCGAAGCCACCTGCGGATATAAAATCGGTATAACTGCAAATACCACCGATCAAATGGCAGATACTGCAATTCTGGCATTCGGAATAACTCCAGTGGCCGTATATATTGCCGCTATCGCCATGACAATCCATACATTCAACGTGAAACTCAAAGTTAGCAATAGGGGAGTGGTGGCAGGTATCGCAGGAGAATTTCTGATGTGCACCGCCCACTATTATCTCTTCCATTACTGCACTATATGTTGAACCAACGTCCTCAGACATATTTGAGCTATTTGACACCTTTGGAATCCCCTCCCTCGGATCTTCTCCCAGATGCAACACGGAGTACGGGAGTGCAAATACGCCTACTGCGACTACAATAACAGAGAGAAGAGCGATCGCTTTGCCATTCATTTATCTTCATGACAAAAAAGGAAGAAATATTTATAAACTTTTTTTGTGCCAGAGCAATTTTCGCATCGCCATTCACTCGTTATGACTCATTTCCTATGCCTAAAGAGGCATACTGCAGTTATTATACCGATTATAGCGAACAAAAATTCGGAACCCGGTATTAATGTTGCAGGCGTTGGTGAAACAGCCGGAGATGGCGTTGATGATGGTATCGGCGTCAGAATAGGTGTAACTGTAGGGGTGACTGTCGGTATGGGTGTTGCAGTCGGCGTTAAATGCGGTACCGCAACCTCATTTTCTTTTTTGGGTGATGGTGCGGGTGTAGGGGAAGGTTCATAATAGGATCCACCCCTTTTAACATCTTTTTTATCACTCATCGCATCCAAGCCACATGCCTGCGCTGATTCTGTCTTTATCTGGAACGTGTAGTCGCCTATCTTCCATCCCGTGGTTTTGAGACAGTCAGTGCCATATTTTTTCAATTCTGACACTGTTATGTCTGTAAATTGTTGATCGTTCCCCATATCATATTTTATTTGGCCATCTGGACCCTTTATGATGAGATCAACTATGTCCTCATCGAACAGGTTTATTCCCGCGGTATCCACTCTAAGCTTTGTCCCCACCGCGATAAACGATACCGTTGTTGTGCCTACTTTAAGCTCCAATGGTATATTCGCCGCCTCGACAGAAAGCTGAGCATCCGCATTCTTTGTCGTTGAGTTATAGTTCACATAATACGCACCGGACATTGGCCAATTCACGTTGTAAATAATGTTACTGTTGTCCGCTGGATACGTATTCACTACATTGCCACTTACTAATCGGTATACAATTGGCGGTGCGGCAAACTCATCGAATTGTAAATTCTGTCCAATTAACACTTTTTGTGGTGTTGGTTGTACAACTATATGGTTATAATTATCGCCCCTACTTGCAGCATAACTCATCGGCGTTGCAAAGACCAAAACTAACATAATTGCTGCTATTACAATCACTTTGCCTTTTGTCACTGTCTTCATCTTTTTCATCACACCTCTAAACTAAACATTCAGCCCCTAATTTTATCTCTGTATCCAAACCACATAAATTTTTAGTAGTGGTATAGCTTTTCTTAGAAAGAAAAGATTTTTGGTAACGTTTTCTTTTTGAAAGAAAGGTTTTTGATTATAGGGAGGGGAAGCTTCTAATAGCAGATAGTAAATAAATGCACCTGACAAAAGAGGAAGAGCGGATATACGAAGGAGAAGAAGGCTGGACGAAGAAGAAAGCGATGGAGATACTGGTAGCAATCGGAGATATAAACAACGCTTCTGAGCTCATCCCAATAGCAAGCGCACACATGTCCGGTGTATCGTACAAGACCATAGGAGACGCATTTGAATTCATAAACCGTCTCGAAGGCACAGTAGAAGTAAAAAGCACCTTGAACCCGATGGGCATGGATAGGGAACTGTGGTCTGAGATGAACATCACAAAAGAGTTCGCAAATAAGCAAACTGCGGTATTCACAGCGTATAAAAATCTGGGCATCGCTCCCGTGTGTACCTGTATTCCCTATCTACTGGAAGGCGGGGCACCACAAAAAGGTGTGCATATCGCATGGTCGGAATCATCAGCCGTTTTATATGCTAACTCAGTCCTCGGTGCGAGAACGAATATGGAAGGTGCACCTTCAGCTCTTGCCGCAGCCTTAATAGGAAAAACCCCGTTTTATGGGCTTCACCAAACAGAGAACCGAGCGCCCGAGATACGCATCTGTGCGAGTTGTGACCTTGCAGATGCAGACTATAGCGCACTCGGATTTTTAATTGGCGAACTCGTAGGCAATAGGATACCGCTAATAGAACTTCCTTCTATTCCAAGTAAAGACGAATTGAAGCATTTATCCGCTGCAATAGGTGCAACAGGGTCCGTAGGACTGTATCATATAAGAGGACTAACACCTGAAGCATGGGACATACCCGCTGAAAAAATAGGTGTAGAAGAAGGCGATGTGACTAAATTTTATGCAGGCGCAGAGGAAGCCGATGTAATCGCGATTGGATGCCCTCATTGCTCTTCTCTTGAACTCCAGCAGATACACAAGCTACTGCGGGTTGAGGGCAAAGGCAGGAAAGTGAAAAAAGATTTCTTTATATTTACCGCGAGAGCGATAAAGCAGCGCATGCAAGAACTGGTGATATTGATAGAGAATTACGGAGTTAAGGTAATTTGCGATACCTGTTTCGTGGTCTCACCTGCATTTGAGCAATATAAGCGTGTATTGACAAACTCGGGTAAAATGATGAGATACGTGCCTCTTCTCTCCAGAGGAGCGGAAGTGAGATTGTGCAAGACCGAAGAGTGTGTTAGAGCGGCATTTTAAAATCTGAGAGGGATTTATATAATCCTATTTTTATTCTAACTTTAACTAACTTCAGTACAGGGATAAGATGGCAAAAAGACACAGACCAAGGAGAGGGTCGCTTGCCTTTTCACCAAGGAAGCGAGCAAGAAGTGAGATATGTAGGATAAAGAGAGAAACGATAGTCGACGGTGGGAATATACAGGGCTTTGCCGGTTATAAAGCCGGGATGACACACATTATTCTGACCGATAACGCCAGCCATAGCGTGACAAAGGGGATGGAAATAGCTATTCCCGTGACCGTAATAGAGACGCCGCCTATGCGGGTAGAGGGATTCCGGCTTTATAAGACTACTCACTACGGTAAGCAGACGGTAACAGAGGCGTATGGCGACCTTAGTAAAATAGAAGAACTAATCAAGAGTAATAGTACGGGACTTGAGTTGCGTATGATTTCTTCCACACTGCCCAAAGCAGTGAATGGCGTGCCGAAGAAGAAGCCGGAAGTGATGGAGACACAGATGGGCGGCGAGATAGGTAAAGACCTCAAATACGCAAAAGAAATGCTAGGGAAGGAGATAAGTGCGAAGGATATATTTAACGAAGGTGATTTTGTGGATGCCACTGCAGTAACCAAGGGTAAGGGCACACAGGGGCCCGTAAAAAGGTGGGGAATTACCATTCAGAACGCAAAGGCGCGAAGATCGGGGAAAGGCCGCCATGTTGGTGCTATCGGCGCTTGGACGCCTCGTAGGGTGAGGTGGCGAGTACCCCAGCTTGGGCAGACCGGGTATCAGCAGCGGACAGAATATAATAAGCGGATAGTGAAAATAGGCGAGAATGGTGAAGAGATAACGCCAAAAGGGGGTTTCCTGAATTATGGCATCGTGAGAAATGATTATGTTCTATTAAAAGGCAGCGTTCCAGGACCTAAAAAGAGACTTGTGCGACTTTCTCGAGCTATTAGAGCCCCTCCTAAATTGGATGCGCCAGACATAGTATATATAAGCAAGGAGTCACAACAAGGGGGATAAAAATACGAGAGAAATGAAAGAAGAACTAAAGGGTAAAGTGCTGGACTTATCAGGTAACTTTGTGAGGGAAATAACGCTTCCACCGGTATTCTTGGAAGAATACAGACCTGACTTGATAAAGAACGCAGTGCTGGCAATGCAATCAAACAGGCTGCAGCCAAAGGGTACAGACCTTTTATCAGGGCGAAAAACATCTGCAGAGAACTGGGGTCCTGGTAGAGCCGTTGCCAGAGTCCCACGCATAAAGGATGGACGGAGAGCGGCAAAGGTGCCACAAGCGGTTGGCGGTAGAAGGGCACATCCGCCAAAAGTTGAGAAGATCCTGAAGAGGAAAATAAACAAAAAGGAACGGCAGAAAGCGATAAGATCTGCTATAGCAGCCGCTATAAATCCGGAATTCGTAAAACAGCGTGGTCATATGTTTAATACGGACGTAGAACTGCCGATAGTCGTGGAAGATTCGTTTGCAAGCCTTGAAAAGACCTCGGAGGTAACGGAATTTTTAAAATCCGTAGGCGTGTGGGCTGACTTACTGCGTGCAAAAGGCCGTAAAATACGGGCAGGTAGAGGGAAGATGAGGGGCAGAAGATACAAGACAAAAAAGAGCATTTTAATTGTCATCTCTGGTGATGAAGGAACAGTAGAGACCGAGCATTCATCTAGAGATAAACGAATATTGAAAGGCGCGGAAAATTTACCAGGTGTTGATATATCATACGTGTCTAAGCTAAATGCTGAATTGTTTGCCCCGGGAACGCATCCAGGCAGATTGACCATCTGGACGGAATCTTCCATAAACAAGCTTGCCGCAATGGAGTGATAAGAAATGGTGCTAAAACATGTACTTCCAAGTGAAAAAGCAACTTTGATGATAGATGCGGAGAATAAGCTCCTGTTTGTTGTGGATTTACGAGCTAATAGGGCAGAGATAAAGCGAGAAGTGGAAATGGTATTTGAGACACCGGTGAAAAGCGTGAGGACCTTGATATCATCTAAAGGAAAGAAGAAAGCGATAATAGAATTTGAGGATGAAGGCAAGGCGAAAGAAGTAGGTACTTCACTGGGTATATTATAATAATAAGAAAAATGGGAAAAAGGATAATAGCGCAGCGGAGAGGGAAGGGATCTCCCACGTTTAGGGCACCTTCGCATCGTTATAAAGGTAATCTCGAACACGTGAGGGTGAATAAGAATGAGACGGTATCCTATAGGATCGTGGAAATAGTGCATGATCCTGCAAGGAGTGCTCCTATCGCTCTTATAAAGCCAAAAGACGAGAACGGGAGGGGAGTTAAGCGTTTTATAGTCATACCAGAGGGTCTTGGTGTAGGTGACGAGGTATGTTATGGAGAATCAGCCGAGATAAAAGCAGGTAATACAGTACCACTTCGGAACATACCAGAAGGACTCATGATTTGCAATTTAGAGTTAAGATCAAATGACGGTGGTAAGATCGCACGGTCTTCAGGAGATTGTGCAACGTTGTTAGCACATGAGCATGAGACCGGAAGATCACAGGTATTATTACCAAGTGGAAAGAAGAAATGGCTATTATCAGACTGTTTTGCAACTATAGGTGTAGTTGCAGGTGGTGGACGTACCGAAAAGCCTTTTGTAAAAGCAGGAAAGAAATATCATAAGATGAAGGCACGTGCAGCAAAATATCCGATAGTGCGAGGAGTAGCTATGAATCCAGTTGACCATCCTTTTGGTGGTGGCGCGCATCAGCACGTTGGTAAGCCTAAAACATGCGCCCGGGGTGCACCACCGGGAAGGAAAGTTGGGAACATAGCGGCAAAACGAAGCGGAAGGAGGTGATCTGATGGCAAAGAAGAAATCTAAAACAACATTGAAGAAGAAGGAAGAAGAATTCATATATAGAGGGTATACGATGGCAAAGCTAAAGAAGATGAAGCTTGACGAGTTGGTTAAACTTTTATGTGCAAAACAGCGAAGGAAAATAAAGCGGACTTTGCGACCAGAGGAAGAGAAACTGCTGGAGGCAGTTAGTTCAGGGAAGAAAGATGATATAAGGACACATCTAAGAGATGCTATCGTTTTGCCAAGTATGATAGGGAAGAAGATAGGGATACACAATGGAAAAGGCTTTGAATACGTAGAGATAAAGCCAGAGATGATAGGGCACTATTTAGGTGAGTTTGCATTGACACGAAAGAGAGTATCACATGGAGCTGCGGGAGTAGGGGCGACAAAGTCTTCAAAGTATGTGCCGCTGAAATAAGTGAAATGGGACGGGTAAATTATTGCACGGAAAACGTAATTGATCCGGAGACGTCAGCTAGGGCTATGGCTTATGAACTCCATATATCGCCTAAGCATGCGCATGAGGTGTGCAGAGCGATAAAGGGTAAGAAAGTGGGGGCTGCAGAGACGTACCTGGAGGATGTGCTTGGAATGAAGGTGGCAGTCCCATTCAAGCGATATAAGAAGAAAGTTGGGCATCGTAAGGGGCTAAATAAATGGTATGCAGGGAGATATCCTGTAAGGGCAACCGCGGCGATATTAAAATTGCTACGAGATGCAAAGGGCAGTGCTGAGTACAAAGGGCTTGACCTTGATCTAATGCGTGTATGGCATGTGGCCACGAAGAAGGGTCGCACAATTCATGGAATAATGCCACGTGCTTTTGGTCGTGCTACGCCCAAGAATACTGAGACCGTCACTATTGAGATAGTGCTAAAGGAAGTGGGAGGTTAGTAGAAGAAAGTGATAGAGAAGTTATTTGTGGAAGAAGGGATAAAGAAAGTTCGGATGGATGAATATTTCCAAAAAGAGTTAGAAAGAGCGGGTTATGGGGGTATGGATATAAAAAGGACCCCTATGGGCACGCAGATAACAGTCCATGTTGAGAAGCCGGGAATGATAATAGGGAAGAATGGTAAGCGAATAAAAAAGGTGACTGACGAAATAACCAAGAGACAAGAGCTGGATAATCCACAAATAGATGTTCAACCTATAGCAGCGCCTGAGCTAAGTGCGCAATTGATGTCTAATAGACTTGCAAAGCTAATAGAGCGAGGTTGGCATTTCAGAAGGGCTGGGCGGTCAACTCTGCAACGTATAATGGGTGCAGGAGCACTTGGCTGTGAGATCACCATGTCCGGAAAGCTTAGAGGGCCGCGTGGCCGCGTGGAGAAGATGGTAGAAGGCTATATAAAACACTGTGGTTCAGTAGCTGAGGAAATAGTGGACAAGGGGTATTCCATAGCGAAGAAAAAGACCGGCGTTATAGGTGTCATGGTTTGGATAGTAGCGCCCGATGCAAATATACCCGATTCTTTTCGCATGAAAGTTGTAAAAGAGACGGGTGTGGAAAAAGCAAAGGTTGAAGAAGCAAAGGTTGAAGAAGCAAAGGTTGAAGAGGTAAAGGTTGAAGAGGTAAAGGTTGAAGAGGTAAAGGTTGAAGAGGTAAAGGTTGAAGAGGTAAAGGTTGAAGAAGTAAAGGTTGAAGAGGTAAAGGTTGAAGAAGTGGAATTAAAAGTTGAAGGAGCGGAAGAGAAAGAGGAAGAATGAGTATATTTAGGATGGAAGAGATAAGAAAGATGGGCGAACCTGAGCGGCAGGAGGAATTGGAGAGTCTGATGAAGGATTTATTACATGAGCGAGGGATGATAGCCACGGGTGGAGCGCCTGATAATCCTGGTAGGATAGGGGAGATAAGAAAGGCCATAGCGAGGATAAAAACCGTTCAAGGAGAAAAGGGAAGAGAAGAAGAGAAATGAACATGGAGGTTTGTCCTAAATGTGGATTGCCAAAAGACTTATGCATATGCAAGGAGATCGCGAAGGAGCAGCAAGTAGTAAAAGTATTTACCGTGAGAAGGAAATTCGGTAAATTTGCTACTATAATAGAGGGAATGGATGGAAAAGAAGTGGACTTGAAAGCGCTGTCGAAGGAGTTGAAGTCGATATGCGCGTGTGGCGGCACGGTAAAAACGGGCTGCGTTGAATTACAGGGTGACCAGAAAGAATTAGTAAAGAAGACGCTGCGCGATATGGGCTATACGTTAGGGAGTAAAAGATAAAAGATGAACATAAATCAGCGCAATATATTGCAGCACGAACTGATAGGATTGAAAGCAGAAATTGGGGCGAGTAGGAATAGTGGCATGATGGGGCTCTGTGGGGCGGTGGTTGACGAGACGCGGAATATGCTGGTTATAGAGACAGAGCGAAAGAATGAGAAGAGGATAGCAAAAGCAGGAAACACATTCATTTTTGAGTTGGGCAGCGGAGTACGAGTGCGAGTAAAAGGTGATCGACTTGTTTCAAGACCCGAAGATAGGATAAAGAAGTGATTATGCAAGATTATAGAATATGAGGTATTATTAAGATGCGAAACATAGGAATAGAAGTCAAGAATCCCGATAAGGAATGTGAAGATGTCGATTGTCCGTTTCATGGCAAGTTGCCGGTAAGAGGACAGGTTTTAGAAGGCATGGTGATAAGTGATAAAGCGCAGAAGACAGTTGTTGTTTTGAGGACATACCTCAAAAAGATAAGGAAATATGAGCGGTTTGAACCTCGGAGATCTAAGATTTCTGCACATAATCCGCCCTGTATAAATGCAAAAGTAGGGGATGTGGTGAAGATAGCGGAATGCAGACCCCTGAGTAAGACGAAAAGTTTTGTGGTGGTAGAAAAGCGAGCATCATGATCAACGCAGGTAGCAGAACTTTTTTGGATATAGTTGACTGAGGGTGACACGTCAAGAAGTTGGTCATAAAAAATCTAACATTTTTTTATATTTAACGCTAAAAGACATATTTAGGTAGTAGTATGAAGGGAATAAAAGCAAAGATAACAAAGGCATTGCCTACTGGTGCACGTTTAGACTGTGTAGATAATACTGGTGCGAAGGTGTTGCAGATAATAGCAGTAAAAGGATACCGTGGCGTGAAGAACAGATACCCGAAGGCGGGAATTGGTGACGTGGTGATAGTAACAGTGAAAAAGGGGAGACCGGAAATAAAGAAGCAGATAGTGAGGGCGGTGATAGTGCGGCAGCGTAAGGAATTTCGGCGGCCTTCTGGGATGCGAGTGAAGTTTGAGGATAATGCTGCGATTATTGTAGATGAAAAGGGTATGCCAACGGGTTCAGAGATAAGGGGGCCAGTTGCGCGGGAAGCGGTGGAGCGGTTCGCGAAGATAGCCTCGGCTGCAACGATAATCGTTTGATCTGGCAAAGCGGAGGTTACCGAGTGGCCAAAGGAGGCAGACTCAAGATCTGCTCCCGTAGGGGTTCGCAGGTTCGAATCCTGCCCTCCGCATGCAGAAGCAAAAATGCCAACGGAAGAAGAGGGAGAAGAGGGACTAAAACTTGCAAGAGCTGCGATAGTGGAACAATTGAGTAAGAACAGCAGAATGCAAGCGCCGGATAACTTACCCATTAGTTTTGAAGAAAAGCGTGGCGTTTTTGTCACGCTGAATAAATATGAAAATCTAAGAGGCTGTATAGGCTATCCCTATCCAATATTTAAGTTAAAAGATGCGATTATAGATGCAGCGATATCCGCAGCGCTCAACGATCCTCGATTCCCACCGGTTGCACTGGATGAGTTCAAGGATGTGACGATCGAGCTCACGATACTCACTACGCCTCAGGTGTTAAAAGTGGAGCCCGAGAAATTGCCAGAGCAAATAGAGATAGGCAAACATGGCTTGATTGTAAAAAGGGGTATATATCAAGGGCTTTTACTGCCTCAAGTAGCTACTGAGAATAAATGGTCGGTGGAGGAGTTTTTATGTCAGACATGCTGGAAAGCGGGCTTGCCACAGGATGCTTGGTTACTGAAGGATACAGAGGTCTGCATATTTGAGGGACAGATATTCAAGGAGAAAAATGATAAAGATAGATAGATACAGATGTGGGTATTGCGGTGCGTGTGTCACCGTATGTCCCACAGGGGCAATAGATTTGATGGGTTTGTGGATAGAGATAAAGAATGAAGAATGCAACAACTGCAAAGCTTGTGTTAATCTCTGCCCGGTAGGTGCATTGGAGATGGAACTGAAGTCAGATAAATAACGCTTGGATCGCAATAGTAGATGAAAGATATTAAGTATTTACGGGAAATAGGAGAAGGTAAAAGCAGGTATGAGCGATAATGATGCTACGGGAGCTATTACAGATAATCTAATCATAGTGGGCACAGGACACATATTAGAAAAGAGCGTTAAGGAAGTAGAGGCGGTAATAGATCGAGAAAATCCGGACGTAGTCGCTGTTGAGTTATGTGAAGCACGCTACAAATCATTGAAAGGCGAAGTCGGAAATTTTTCTGTTAAGGATACGTTAAGTACAAGCAGTCCGTTTTTAATACTCACTCATTGGCTGCTTGCATACGTGCAGAGGAAAATGGGCGATGAATTAGGAATTGAGCCCGGTGCAGATATGATGGCGGCAATAGGGAAAGCCGAGGAGAAAGGTTGCAAGATTGCATTAATTGACCGACCGATACAGATAACGATGCAGCGATTCTGGAAGAAGATGAAGTTTTTTGAGAAGTTAAAAATGGTTTTTTCTATGCTATTTGCAATCACCAATATAAGAGGCGAGGGAAAAGGTGGAGAGGGTAAGGACGGTGCCTCAAAGCTACAAATTGGTGGTATGAATGTGAGTGACGGTATAGATCTTGATAGAATAACAGATGAAGATGTGGTAACGCAATTGATGGAAGAACTAAGAGAGTTTTCGCCGGGCGCTGCAATAGCACTATTAGACGAAAGGGATGCGTATATCGCGGGCAGTCTGTTGGAGCTCCAACATCATAGCTCGACTGACAATTTCGAGCAGAGGAAAACCGTTGCAGTAGTAGGTGCAGGACATGTAGCAGGAATAAAGAATCTTCTACGCCATCCTGAGCTAATACAGCCGAAGGAGGAGTTATGCGCACTACCTAAGAAGCGGTTTGGCATAAAGCATTTGTTAGGACTAGGGATAGGCGTAGCGCTAGTGGTTGTCTTTATAGCAGCCTTTTACTCTGGCATTTCCTGGGATGTTCTTCTTAGTGCGTTTATTTATTGGGTAGTGATAAATGGCATTTTCTCTGCGATAGGTGTGGTGATAGCAAGAGGACATCCACTATCGGTACTCACCGCATTTTCCGTTGCCTGGCTTACTTCTTTGAACCCGTTTTTAGCTGCGGGTTGGTTTGCCGGATTGGTAGAGGCTTATGTGAGGAAGCCGACAGCAGAAGACTTAAAAGGTATGATGAACGTGGACTCATTACGAGAATTGGCGAATAACAAGCTGTTTAAAGTCATTCTTGTAGCGGCACTGGCAAATCTGGGTAGCATATTAGGCACGTTTGTTGGTGCTTATGTCGTCTGGCGGGCGCTGGGTATAAGTATGGGTGATGTGTGGACAGGCATGAAAATCGCTATTTTTGGGCAGTAGAGAATAGAGAAAAATGACAGAAAAGATGGTTATCTGGCCTGCGTATTTAGCTGCGGGTAGGACGAGAAAGGAAGGTCGAAAAGTATCGCGAAAAAATGCGGTGAAATCACCCAAAGTGGAAGAGATAGAGAAGGTTGCGAGAATACTCAAGCTGGAGCCTGAGGTAGAGATAGAGAAAGCATATCCGAAGACGCAATGGGAAAAGAGTGGCCGCGTATTAGTGGCGAAAGGCGGCCGAAAAGGTGTGATTATGGCCGATATTGCAATTGGCATAAGAGCGATGCGCGAGAAGACAAAGGCCGCAAAGCACTAATATATGGTGGTACTATATAAAGAATTAAACAAGAATAGAAAGAGGGGGCAGTAGGGTAGCCAGGTTATCCTCGTGGCTTTGGGAGCCATGGACCCCAGTTCGAATCTGGGCTGCCCCATAAAATAAAATTAAACTAATTAATAAAACGAGGGCATGACAAATGAAGGGAAAGATCGTAATAGGAATCGCATTAATTGCCATATTGGTAGCTATTATTGCTTTCAGCGCATTATCACACAATATAAGAACGCCTGGCCTAGAAGTAGTGGCTATTAATGTCTTAGATCCTGAACCTTCTCTATTAGATAGCCGATACATAGCAATAGATCTCGGTGAATCGGTTACTCTTGACGTCAAGGTCATGAATAAAGGTGACAATATCACGCAGCGGGACGCTTATACTGTCTGTATTGATGTGATATATCCCGATAAAGGTGCAGGATACTGGCTATTACCTACTGAACAATTAATACGGGCAGACCTTGGTCCCGGAGGAAAATCAAGTCATACGTTCACGCTGAAGAATAGAAAAGAGGTCCCTTTTAGTGGTAAGTTTAGAGTCATGGCATTTATTAAATCTATAGATACAGGTAAAGAAATCGCTCGTAGCGATAAGGTGACTATTGAAATAGCGTATCCAAGATACAATAATTCATAAAGTAAAGTAAAGTAAAGGAATCAATAAAGACATACATACATACATATATACAAAAGGAATTAATGTGAAAAATATTATGGGCATAACGAAAAAAGTTTGGGTGACGTACTGCGATAAGAGTAAGACAACGCTGAAGGCACCGATAGCGATAGTAGGCTCATCTGGGTTAAGGTCGGTTGGCAAAATTGCAGTGGATGTGCTTATAGAGAAATTGCAACCACGACTATTTGCGGAACTCTATTCATACGGTTTCCCGGGCGTTTATTACGGGCCTTCTTATGTTGGTGCTCCTAGTAGCGCGGGTACAATAAGGGCGAAAGGCAATTTAGTAGAACTTCCAAAAGTGGAATTTTATCTGCTTGAAGCGAAAAAGATCCTAATAATACGCGGTTATCAGGCTTATGACTCTCTTAACCAATATCTGGTCGCAGATACAGTTACGGATTTATTCAAGCAGTTTCACGTAAAAAAGGTGTTTTCACTCGGTGCACAGGTAATAGAAGAAGGGATAAGATGCTGTGCAACCGACCAGGAGTTATTGGAAGAGATGTCCAAACACGAAATAGAGAGAACGAATGTGGAGCTATTTATTGGCTTTTCTGGACTTGTAGTTGCAATAGGGGAAGAGAAGGGGATAAAAGGGATATGTCTATTCGCAAGCACGACACAGAACATGAGAGATGCAGAAGAGCCTGATTATTATGCGGCAAAGGAACTAGTGGATAAATTAGGTGAGATATTGGGAATTAGCGTTGATACATCGGATTTAGAGGAACGCGGGCACAAGGGGGATGAACAGGCGGAAGAGGGAGAAGAAGAGGAAGAAGGAAGCGAATATCTGACTGGATACGCGTGAATCATCAAGAAAATAAATTATTGACACAGATTAACGCAGATTGACACAGATTATAAAGATCAACAATGTCAAACTTAAATAAATCCGTGTAAATCCGTGTAAATCTGCGTCTTAAATAGGTAGAAGTTA
>CBDAFQ010000178.1:0-7456 GCA_965195275.1 uncultured ANME-1 euryarchaeote
ATGCAACTGTACGCATACGAGGCAGGGCAGTGCGACCCGAAGAAGTGCACAGCGAAGAGATTAGCACATGCTGGCTTGATAATATCAGTCAAAACGATGCAGAGAATACCGTATAATACCATCTTGCTGGTGCCTATTGCGGAGAAAGCGCTCTCGCCTGCCGATAATGCGAGCAGCATAACGGTTTTCGATTGCTCGTGGTCTAAACTAGACGCTTTTGTGAATACTTTGAGAGCGATAAAGAGGAAGAAGCGTGCTTTTCCGTATCTAATAGCTGCAAATCCTATAAACTATGGCAAACCCTTTTTCTTGAACTCAGCAGAGGCGTTTGCCGCTGCCCTATTTATTCTCGGTGAGCAAGAGCAATGTCAACATATTTTGGGGCTGTTTAAGTGGGGGGACGAATTTTTGAGATTAAATCAGGAAATGCTGCTTGCATATTCTGAGGCAAAGGATAGTAGTGAAGTGATTGTGCTGCAGAAAAGGTTCATGGAGAAATAAAAAATAAATTTAAATTCAAATTTTAATTTTAAGTTGTAGGTACATCTATAATCCAGGAAGATGAGCATCTGTGACATAGAAGAGGTTTATACCGGCGAGAAACGCAAGGCAATAAAGCTGAGTGAGGAGGATGCAAAGGACATCTCCACGCTCTACAAGGAAGTATGGCCTAAGGCATACGAGTATCCGAAGGAATGGCGCGAGAAGCGGGCGATGAGTGAGGCGGAAATAAAGAGCGAAATGGATTCAGGTCATTATTTCTTCGGTGTTCGTATAGAAGGCAAATTAGTGGGCGTGTATAAAGCGTCTATAACGGACAGAGGGTGTTTCGGCGAGCAACAGGCGGTTCATCCGGAATACAGTGCTCAAGGTGTCGCTTCTGCAATGTATGAGCAGTTCTATGAATTCGCCAAAGAGAATAAGAGTGCAGTGAATTACGTAAATATCTTAGCGGGAAATGAACCCTGTGAGCGAGCTATGAGACGGTTCAATTTTTACAAGACGGGAGAACCCTGGGAGCAGAGTAAGGGTATGCTCGTTCAGACGTATGAGCGGAAGGTGGATGTTTGAGTTTATGGCTCAAGTCTCACTCGTACTCCCAGCATACAACGAAGCGGAAGGGCTAAAAGACACAGTGCTACAAGTAGCTGATGCTTTGCATAAATTAACTCCTGCATTTGAGATCATTATTGCAGAAGATGGCTCAACCGATGGAACAGACAAAATAGCAGAAACACTCGCAATGGAGTACCCGTACATAAAGCACTTGCATAGTAACGATCGTTTAGGCCGTGGAAAAGCGTTAAATCGTGCATTTAAGTTATCGGAAGGTGAAATACTTGCATATGTTGATGTTGACCTCGCAACCGACTTAAAACACCTTGAAGAACTAATAAAGGCAATAAAAGAAGAAGGGTATGACTTTTCAACGGGCTCGAGAATGTTAAAAGAAAGCGATGTGAAGCGGTCTTTTACACGATTAATTGCGAGTAAAACTTTTAACGCCTTAACACGGTTTTTATTAAAATCGTATATAAAAGACCATCAATGCGGATTTAAAGCGTTCAAAAGAGGGCCACTATTCGATATTCTTGATGACGTGAAGGATAATCACTGGTTCTGGGATACCGAACTGCTTGTACGGGCTCAAAGGAGAGGCTATGCAATAAAAGAGTTCCCCGTGAGGTGGCGGTCGGGTCGTAATACAAAAGTTGATTTGAAGAGAGATGTGATTGAGATGGGCACTCAGATTATAAGATTGCGGCGAGAGCTTAAAGAGGGTTATTGAAGTCAACCAAGCATAAAAAGAAAAAGGTACAGAACACATTATTTATCAAAGAAATATTATATTCTACTGGTGAAATTAGGATAAATTAAAGGAGAGAAAAGAATGCTAATTAATTTTGAAGGAATTGACGGTTCTGGTAAGAGGACACAATCAAAACTACTTAAGAAAGAGTTACTAAAAAAGGGATTTGAAGTTGCTGATTTTTCATATCCTGATTACGACTCGGAATATGGCAAACTGATAAAGGGTTTTCTTGAGGCCAAACTAAATTTAAGTAGTGACGAACAGTTCTTGTTATATCTGATAGACATAGTAAAAAACAAAGAAGAGGTAAAACAGAAGCTACGGAAAGGGCATATTGTAATTATGGACAGATATTTTTTATCTACTATTGCATATCAATCAGCAAATAATTTCGATTATGAAGTGGCAAAAGCGGTAACAAAGTTGATACAATTACCACTACCCTCTGTTATTTTCTATATTGAGATACCACTTGACATTGCGTACCGCAGGAAAAGTAAACAGAAAGGTTTTGTTGATAGATTCGAAGGAAATACAGAGTTTCTCACAAAAGTTGTAAATGTATATGAGCGTTTAATAAAAGAACAGTTTCCGTCATCGAATTGGATATTATTGGATGGCATGGAGGATCCGGAAGTTTTAAACAAAAAGATTCTTTTGAAATTAGAGGAGTTAATAAAAAGGGGGGTTTAGTTGACTACGTACGTAATAAAAATGGTTAAATCTCGTCATTTATCCGCTACCAATATGGCTAAGAACTCGCCAAAGAAACCAGTATCTTCATGGCTCGATTACGACTTCTTCAAAGAGGAGCAGAAATCGATACCCGCTTTGACTGTCATACTGAGAACAGCAGGCTGCTATTGGCGAAATTGTACGATGTGTGGCTTCTGGCAAGAATCCGCAGACGTTTTACATTCGGACATCATAGCACAACTGGAACATGCATTAAGAAACAGTCCCGAAGAAGATTTTATACTCAAGATCTTCACTTCCGGCAGCTTCCTCGACGAGCGAGAGATCCCAAGCGAGACAAGAAGAGCGATAGCTGTGATAGTGAGAAAGAGAAAGAGGATAAAGAAGCTAATAGTGGAGACGAGACCCGAGTTTATAACCGCGGCTAAAATCGCGGATTTGAACGGTGTTGCGCATCTCGAGCTCGCTATTGGGTTAGAAACGGCAGATGATTTCATCAGGTCGAAGTACATAAACAAAGGTTTCTCGTTCGACGATTATAGAACAGCATCGAAGATCGTGGTGGAATGCTGTGCGACAGTAAAGACATATCTCCTGCTTAAACCACCGTTTGTATCCGAGAAGAAGGCGATAGAAGACGTTATAAGATCCGCTGAACTCGTTGCACCGTACAGTTCTACAATCTCGTTAAATCTCTGTAATGTGCAAAAATACACGGTTTTAGAGAATTTATGGAAACGAGGGTACTATAGACCACCGTGGCTATGGAGTGCGGTAGAGGCGATAAAGGCGATAAAGAGAATGAATATCACAGTGATGTCCGATCCCGTGGGTGCGGGACATAAAAGAGGACCGCATAACTGTGGTAAGTGCGACCATGAGATAAAAGAAACAGTGAAGGAATTCAATATAACACAGGATTTGCATGTGTTAGAACGCCAGGCCGATTGCGAATGCAAAGCGGTATGGCAGGAATCACTAAAACACGACGATTTGCTGTTTGATTCAACCATAGTTTAGCCGGTTTGTAATTGTTTCGCTAACAACATGATTAAACAGATTTCCACAAACACAAGCTTTCTTTATACCTTCTCTTTTTATAATGATACAAAGATGAGCATAAAAGCAAAAATAAAAGGGAGTGGATATAAAAGATACCAGAAAACGCTTATTCTATCAACGGCACTTGCTTTTCTCATGCTTTACATAGCTTTTGGCTTGATCTTCTTCTCAAAGGAAGGAAATCCCATTCCGAGACCTTACATTTTGTTGATTTTCGCCATTAATTTCATTATCTTCGTTGTGTTTTACGAATCGCGAGGTAAAGAGAAGAGTAAAGAGAAAGATAATTTAAAATCACTTATTAAAGGCCTATTTCTCGCTATCTGCACAACTTTCGCACTCGTTGCAATTATCAGCGGTGTGAAGCTCATGATATATTATGATGGTTTTGAATTAATAGGCGGATTTGGGTCGTTCATATCCGCGTTGGCAATATGCATGATTGTAAGCATGATCCTCCTCAGCCTGTTAAGACCGCTATCCGAGCAATAGCGAGTCAATCAAAGACTTATGTTAAGAACACGCTCTATTTTCCGCATTACCTCGTCACTTGGTACTATCTCCTCGTTTTCTATCTTCCGCAGTAACGATTGCTTTTCATTTATTCGATTTGCGAGTTCCGCCTGTTTTAGCCCTGCTTTTTCCCGCGCTTCTTTTAGCTTTCTTCCGTAATCCTCCTCTACTTCCACTTCTAGATCATGGTCCATCTGCTCATATAAGTGGCTATTAGCCTTTGCATGTGCCACAGGTCCAGCCATTACGTTCTTATTTTCCACTACAACGGTACCATAGTGTGCACACGCTTTACATACCCGCAGCTTTGAGTCGCCTATTACTACGTATTGTGCCGCACCTTTTATTTCCGCACCACACACTTCACACTCTGTCATTTTATGTCAAGTATATATAATACAAAGAGAAGAAGTAACTAATAGTGGTAAAATGAAAGCAAGCAGTGGCAGTGCACCAGTGGGTGATGAATATTCGCGATTCCTCCTGGACCGGATAAAGCAGTTAGAGGAAGTGAACAATGGACTGAAAGGGCAACTAGCGCAGATAGAGGAGGGGGGAAGAGATTACGAAGCGATGCGAATGCAATATGAGCGCGAGGTAAGGAAGTTAAGATCAGAACTGGAAAAGTTGCGCGCATCACCGCTTATTATAGGCACTGTTGTAGATGTAATAGACAATAAAAGGGTGTTAGTAAAGAGCAGCACGGGCCCTAAATTCGTTGTAAATTACTCGCAGTTTATAGACACAAAAGAAGTTGTTCCGGGCGCTCAGGTAGGCATGAATCAACAATCGCTAGCGGTAGTGAGTGTGCTCCCATCTGCAAAAGACCCTGCAGTATATGGTATGGAAGTAATAGAATCACCAGATGTGGGCTATGAGATAATAGGCGGGTTGAATAAGCAGATAGAGGAGATAAGGGAAGTGGTTGAGCTACCACTGACAAAACCAAAGATGTTTGAACGTATAGGTGTGGAACCACCAAAGGGTGTTCTCCTGGTTGGTGCACCGGGCACCGGTAAAACATTGCTTGCGAAATCCGCGGCAAATCGCACCGCCGCCACGTTTATACGGGTCGTAGGCTCAGAATTAGTGCAGAAATACATAGGGGAAGGTGCAAGGATGGTACGAGAGCTTTTTGAGTTAGCAGAGGAGAAAGCGCCATCCATAGTGTTTATTGATGAGATAGATGCGATAGCGGCTCGGAGACTGGAAGATGGCACGACTGGAGAGCGTGAAGTGCAGCGCACGATGATGCAACTTTTAGCTGAGATAGACGGTTTCGATCAGAGAGGAGATGTGCGAATAATAGGAGCAACAAATAGACCGGATATTCTAGACTCTGCTTTGCTTCGCCCTGGACGATTTGACCGCATCATAGAAATACCTAAACCGGATAGGGAAGGCAGGAAGGAGATATTCCAGATCCATATAGCTAAGATGAAGTTAAAGAAGGACGTGGATATAGATATTTTGGCAGGCCTTACAGAAAATGCCACTGGCGCGGATATAAAGGCAATATCTATCGAAGCAGGCATGCTTGCTGTAAAATGGGATAAGAAAGCAATAGCTATGGAAGACTTTGAGCAAGCAATAAAGAAGATTATGGGTGACGCGCATAGGGTTTATACAGGTCCTAAGGTGCCGGGTGAGATGTTCGCATAATACCACTTCTTGCTTGGTTTTGTTTTAAGCCCTTTTCTCTTTTGGGAACGCATATTTAATGAAAGAATCAATGAGCAGTGTGGACATAGCGGCCATCGTTATTGAATTACAAGAGCTATTAGGTGCACGACTCGTGAAAGCATATCAACCGGGTAGAGAAGAGATAAGGCTAAAATTGCATCATAAGGGCTCACTTGATTTGATTATCGAAGCGGGGAAGAAAATACATCTCACTAAATATAAGAGGGCTTCGCCGAGAATGCCGTCCAACTTCGCAATGTACCTCAGGAAACATCTCAGTGGCGCCAGAATCGCTCAAATACGGCAACTTGACTTCGATAGGATAGTGGAGATAACGATAGAGCGGTGGGATAAAAAGCTCCGTTTGATAGTGGAATTGCTTCCAAGGGGTAACATAGTGGTTGTTGACGAAGATGGGACTATCTTGTTGCCATTAAGAAGAAAGAGCTTTGCGTCAAGGAAGATAAAAGTGGGCGAGAAGTATGAGCGCCCGCCTTCAAGAGCAAATCCATTGACAATGAGCGAATCCGATTTGATGACTCTCTGCAAGCGGGATAAAGATATAGCCAGTGTTCTTGCTTCAGAGCTGAGTTTCGGTGGTCTATACGCGGAAGAAGTGTGTGCGAAGGCGGGAATAGACAAAAGAATGCGGGCTGATGAACTCGCAGCAACGGAAATAAACGCTATTCATGAGACTATACATACCCTATTCGAGCCGATAATAACAAATGACATATCTAAGCTGAAAGCGCACATAGTGATAGAAGGAGAAGATAAGATTGATTTTGTCCCGTTTGAGTTAAGCAGCTATGAGAACAAGGAGAAGCAGTTTTTCCCGTCTCTTAATGATGCTGCGGATGAGTACTTCAGCACGAAAATAGCAGAAGTAGTGGAAGAGCAAGCAAAGTCTGAGCACGATACGGTAATAGGCAAATATGAGCGGATTTTGAATGAGCAACTTGAAGCACGCCATAAATTCGAACTGAAAGAGGCAGAAAGCACAAAAAAGGGCGATATGATCTACGCCCACTATCTCGAGCTAGAGGAGATGCTACAGGAGCCAGATAAAAAGAGGAAGGTTGTTACGCTAACACTACCAGACACTGACATCTCGCTTGAGATTGATACTTCTGTTTCTTTGCATAAGAATGCGGGTGCGTATTATGATAAGGCGAAGGTATTCAGGAAGAAGAGAGAAGGGGTCGCGCCTGCGATAGAGATGACGAAGGAGAAGATAAGGACAGAGAAGGAGAAGGAAGTACGTATAGAAGAGGAGTTGATACCAACGAAAAAAGAAGTGCGGACTGAGAAAGAGGAATGGTATGAGAAGTTTAGATGGTTTGAGACTTCAGATGGTTTTCTTGTGGTTGGTGGGAAGGACGCAACTACCAATGAGATACTGGCGAAGAAGCATATGGAACCCAATGACCTTTTCTTCCATACGCAGGCGGAGGGTGCACCGGTGGTAATAGCGAAAACGGGCGGTAAAGAAATATCCGAGTCAGGGCTAAAGGAAATAGCGCAATTTGCCGCTTCATATTCCAATCTATGGAAATATGGGTTCTATGAGGGTGAATGTTATTGCGTTGTGGGCGAGCAGGTGAGTAAGACACCGCCTTCTGGCGAGTATATAAAGAAAGGAAGTTTTATGGTACGAGGGAAGAGGAAGTATTTTAAGGCTGCATTAGG
>CBDAFQ010000179.1:0-10894 GCA_965195275.1 uncultured ANME-1 euryarchaeote
TCCTAGGATGAAGTAGGATTATGCCGCTTAATCTTGGAATGTTCCCGATAGACCTGATGCTTTTAGCTCTACTTATCCCTCTATATACTTACTGCCTAAAATGATAGAAATGCGATGAGTGATATAAAATGAGAACATATCTAGACTGTATCCCCTGTTTCTTTAATCAAGCACTCCGTGCAGGGCGGATAGCAACGGGAGATGAAACGAAACTAAAAAAGCTCCTGGATGAAATAGGGCTGATGCTAAGAGATATTCCTCTTGAAAGCAGCCCACCGGAAACGGGAATGTTAATATACGAGAAAGTACGGGAAATTACAGGCGTATTTGATCCATACAAGGCACTAAAAATGGCGAGCACAGAGAAAGCATTGGCATTATATCCCGCTTTGAAGAATAAAGTGGAAAAGTCGAATGACAAGCTCCTTACCGCGATAAGAATCGCAATTGCGGGTAACGTGATAGACTTTGGCGTGAATAGAAACTTCAATATCGAAGAGGAGATAGATATTGTACTCCAAAAGGATTTTGCAATATTCGATTACGATAAATTTAAGGCACATTTAGATAAAACCGATGAGATTCTGTATATTGGTGACAATGCAGGAGAATCGGTATTCGATAGAATTTTAATAGAGGAGATGAAAAAACCTGTAATATATGTGGTTAGAGCGATACCAGCTATAAATGACGTGACGTATGAAGATGCCATAGAAGCGGGAATAGATAAAGTTGCAACTATATTATCATCCGGGACAAGTGCACCTGGAACTGTTCTTGAAACATGCAATGCAGAATTCAAAAGTATATATAAGAACTCTGAATTTGTAATCAGTAAGGGTCAGGGTAATTATGAGGGACTTTCAGATGAAAACAGGGCTATATTTTTCCTGCTAAAGGCAAAGTGCTGGGTTATCGCTAATGATATTGATGTCAATGAAGGAGATATTATACTGAAAGGGATAAATACGTAAAAAAATGTTTTGGGTAAGATAAATGAACAATCAAATTCCTCCTCAACTGCCATTTAGAACGGAAGTATTAGAAAATGCAGAGATAATAGCAGCAGCGCGAACAATAATACACGAAGGGCCTATCTGCGACAACTGCCTTGGCCGCCAATTTGCAAAGATCGCATCGGGCCTAACAAACAAAAAGCGAGGTGAGATAGTACGAAGCGTTCTGGAAGCGGAACTAAAAGAAGGTAAATGCTGGCTATGTAATGGCCTATTTGAGAATTTCGATGCATTGGTAGTAAAGGCATTGGAAACGTTGAAGGGATACGAATTCGATTCCTTTCTGGTGGGTACAAAGGTAAGCGGGATGCTTCTGGAGAACGAAGAGCTGTTATGGGAGATTGCGGGGGCAGCTTATGCAGAACCTTTAAAGGCGGAATTGAATAGAGAAGTAGGCAAGAGAATAGAGCATGAAACAGGTAAAATAGCCGAGTTTGATAGACCTGACCTCGTAGTAATTCTGAATCTCGTGACGGAAGCGGTGGAGTTGCAGATCAATTCGGTCTTCATTTACGGTAGATACAGGAAGTTCAAAAGGGGGATACCACAGACCAAATGGTTATGCCGCGAGTGTCGTGGCAAGGGCTGTGAGCGGTGCGAGTTCACGGGTAAGATGTATGCGGAATCAGTCGAGGAGCTTATAGGTGGCTCGATATTAGAAGAGTTTTGTGGTGTGGTTACCGTGTTGCACGGTAGTGGCAGAGAGGACATAGATGCTCGAATGCTCGGTTCCGGTCGCCCGTTTGTGATGGAGATAAAGGAGTCAAAACTGAGGGAACTTGATTTGAAGCGGTTAGAGAATAAGGTGAATGATGAGAACAAGGATAAAGTAGAAGTGCTTGAGTTACAGTATGTGAAAAGAGAAGCGGTTGCGAAGATAAAAAATGCTAAGGTTGATAAGACTTATAGGGCCGTAGTGTCGCTAAAAACGGACGTGCTAGAAGAAGATTTGAGATCTGCCATGGATAAATTAATTGGTGCCGTGATAGAACAGAGGACACCACTGAGAGTGGTACACAGAAGGGCTGATTTGGTGCGAAATAGGAAAGTGTATGATGCAAGGCTGATCTCCTTTGAAGTGCCGATTCTGGAATTCAAATGCGATGGCGGTTTGTATATTAAGGAGCTCATATCGGGCGATAATGGAAGAACGATCCCGAGCTTAAGTGAGTTGCTCGGGACAGAAGCAAAAGTGAAGGAATTGGATGTGGTGGATGTGGCAATTTAAAAATACTGCTTATTTTTCGACTGCCTTCTACCCCTATCTTCCTCTATCTGACTCTCAACAGATAGTAAAGCATCCTTCAACACATCTATGAAGTCCCATCTCCTCTTTCCTTCTTTCACTACTATGTCGCCCTCACCTCGCTTTGCAATCATTGTTCGGGTGCCGCCGGGCTCACTATAGCCAACGTACAATTTATCCTGTGTTTTCACATGTGCACCTATCTTATAATATGGGACTCCACCTCGGTCCCGCTCCTTTTTTATCACTATCTTTATCCAGTGCACCTTGTCAGCGAACTTGGCGATTTTCCGCACCTCTGTTTCTATTATCCGCTCTGCAAGTTCCTGATATTCATCATCGAGAGTACCCTGTATCTCAACCTTCACCATTGCCTCCGCTCTGAGCTCTCTCAGATACACCATTATGTCCGGTATCGTCACGATCCCTCGCAGCACACCATCCTTTACAATAGGCACACCACGTATATCGTGCGTTTGCATCAAGTTCGCAACATCAGCAAGATTTGCATCTATATCAGCAGAAATTACGGGTGAACTCATGATGAAAGAGACAGATTGCGCCATTCTGGGTACATTCTCGCCTTTCACCTCTCCCACGGTCATCTTCCTTTTTGGCTTGTAAATCCGCTTTAAAATATCGCCACCTGTGACTATGCCAACTAGAGCCTCATTTTCATCAACAACAAGAACTCGCCCCATGTTGTTCTTCCTTATGATACTTCTCGCTTTACCTATGCTCTCGCCCGGTTCTAAATAGGCGGGGCTTCGGGTCATTACTTGTGTAACCTTAGTATCTTTTAGGATCTGGGATTTCGACCCTTCTTTCATAATGTCATAGTCGGTGGTAATCCCAACGAGTTCTCCATTGTCATCAACTATTGGCGCTGCTCTTTGACCGCTATCCGTCAGTTCACATATCGCATCTATAAAGGGCGTATCTTTATGTATGCAGTGGGGCTTAAACATAAATTCGTCCACGTATGATTCGGGATTGGATGCAATGAGCAGGTCCAATATATTCACCATGTATATCTCAGCACTGTCAAGCACAACCAGGTTGTGAAACTTGTTCTTTTCCATAATGGCAATAGTCTTCGCTATCGAAGTATCTGGCATTATAGTAACGACTTCTCTCGTGCTCGCTTCTATTATAGGTTCGTCAAACATGTCTCTTTTTCACCTCATTTTCAAACTACGTACTTCTGTACATCTCATGATAATCCAATAAACACAATACAATATAAGATAAACCTCAAGATTTATAAAGGCTGTGGACAATGTTGTATTTGCAGGAGGTGAATTTCAATTCGGAATGGACAGTAAAGAGAAGGAAATATTCGGGATATTGCAAGAGAATGCACGACTAAGCGATAAGGAGATAGCGAGGATGGCGGGGCTGGCAGAGGAAGAGGTAAAGGGCATCATCTCGAAATTGGAAAGCAAAGGGATCATAATAAAATACAAAGCGGTGATAAATCATGAAAAAGCAGGCATCGATACCGTGCAAGCGTTAATAGATATAAAAATCAGTCCGGAAAGAAGCACTGGCTATGATTCCGTTGCAGAGCGGATCTCAAAATACACGGAAGTGCAGTCGGTGCGATTGGTTTCCGGCGAGTATGACCTATCGGTGTTAGTATTAGGAAAGACGATGCACGAAGTTGCGTATTTCGTTGCGGAAAAGATAGCACCGCTAGAACAAGTTCGTAATACTGTAACGAATTTTTTACTAAAATCTTATAAAGAATATGGAGTGATATACGAAGCGGAAGCGAAGGGTAAAAGATTAGCTGTATCTTTATGACCGTAATTGCAGATAGGGTGAGTCAAATAGAAGGCTCCGGGATAAGGAAGTTCTTTGACATCGCACAGCGTATGGAAGGCGTGATTTCCTTAGGTGTCGGAGAGCCGGACTTCGTAACGCCCTGGACTATCAGGGAAGCATGTATATTCTCGTTGGAGAAAGGTTATACGTCCTATACATCTAATTGGGGTCTTTTAGAATTACGAGAGGCGATTTCTGATAAGATATATGAAGAAAGTGGTGTGTTTTATGACCCCGAAGGCGGAATACTTATAACGACAGGAGTAAGCGAAGCTTTTGATCTCGCGCTTCGTGCTATCATCAACCCGGGTGATGAGGTTATTCTCCATGAGCCATGTTATGTGAGTTACAAGCCATGCACAGTGTTTGCTGGTGGGACTCCGGTATGCGTAGCTACGGGAGTTGAAGATAAATTCGAGCTGAGAGCGGAAGAAGTATCGGAAAAAATAACGGATAAGACAAAGGCGATTATATTAAGCTATCCTAATAATCCTACTGGGGCAGCGCTGAGCAAGAAAGACTTGGAAGAGATAGCCGATGTTGCGACTGGGCACGATTTGATTGTTATCTCTGATGAGATCTATGATAAGCTGACATACGAAGGAGAACATACCTGCTTTTCATCGCTTAATGGAATGGAAGAGCGGACAATACTGCTGAATGGTTTCTCCAAGGCGTATGCAATGACAGGATGGCGAATAGGCTATGCATCCGGCAATAAAGAGATAATAGAAGCGATGATGAAGATACATCAGTATATAATGCTCTGTGCACCGATTACCGCACAGATGGCGGCAATAGAAGCGTTGCGGTGCGACGGTGAGACGGATAGGATGGTAAATGAATACAACAGGCGGCGGAGATTGATGGTGGTAGGGCTGAGGGAGCTAGGGTTGAGCTGTTTTGAGCCAAAAGGTGCCTTTTATACCTTCCCGTCCATTGAAGATACCGGACTCACCTCGGAAGAATTTGCAGAACGGCTACTCATGGAGGAGAAGGTGGTGGTAATACCGGGAAGCGTATTTGGCGATTGCGGTGAGGGATACATAAGATGCTCTTATGCTGTATCGCAGTATGAAATAAAAGAGGCTCTGGAGAGGATGGGGCGATTCCTAGATACATTGTGATTCTTCAGAACAAACTAAAATCAATTATTGACGCAGATTAACATAGATTAACGCAGAAAAAATCAAATCCGTGTAAATCTGTGTCCTAAATTAAATGGGTAGAAGTTATACATTATATACACTAAAATGAACGAAGGGGGGTTGAAATAAATGATAGAAATATGTATCTATGGTAGGGGCGGGCAAGGAGCAGTAACATTAGCGGAATTAGTCGCACATGCGGCCATTTCAGAAGGTAAACATGCGCAATCAATGCCTTCTTTTGGCCCGGAGCGAAGAGGGGCACCCGTTCTTGCGTTTCTGCGCATTAGTGAAACGGAACGGATAAAAATTAGGGCTGAGGTTACAGAGCCCGATGTGCTGATCGTGCTCGATCCGGGTTTGCTTCAAGTTGGCGATGTCGTTTCGAGGCTGAAAAAGGACGGGACTGCTGTGATCAATACAATGAAATCGCATGACGAAATGAAATCAGAACTCAGCGTGAATAAGTTGGCGACTGTGGATGCAATGAGCATCGCAAGAGCGGTCCTGGGCTTGCCTATCGTTAACACTACCATGTTAGGCGCGATGATAAAGGCAACGGGAATAGTTAAGTTGGAGTCATTAGAGGCCCCGCTGGAAGAGCGTTTTGGTAAAGTTGCTATGAAGAATATCGAAGCGATGAAGGAAGCGTATGCGGGGGCGGTGGTGAGCTAAGCAAATCTTGAAAGTTAAATAAAGTATAAATATGTGCATTTGTTATTATTGAAAATAGGTAAGCAAGATGGGCGGAGAAGGATTAGGCTGGAAAGATTTAGAAATCGGCTTTGTAGTTACAGAGCCGGGAAATGCATCGTCTTATAAAACCGGTGATTGGCGATCGGAGAGGCCGATTCGCGATAACGAACGGTGCATAAAATGTGGGCTATGCTATATCTACTGTCCAGAAGCCTGCATCCATGAAGATGAAGAAGGCTATTTCGAAGCCGATCTGTATTATTGCAAGGGCTGTGGAATCTGCGCACATGAGTGCCCAAGAAACGTAATAGGCATGGTTGAAGAGAAAGAGGAATAGAATACGAAAGTTATTTTATATAAACCGTATATTATTTCTTTGTAAAGTAAAGCTTTCTTTTTTTAAAAAGAAAGAAAGGTTTTTTTAGATAAGATGACAAAAGGAAAGATAGTGGGTTTAGAAGGTTCATTTGCCGTCGCCGAAGCGGTTCGAATGGCAAACACCGATGTCATTGCCGCATATCCAATCACACCACAGACGCATATTGTAGAACGGTTATCGGAGATGGTAGCAGACGGCGATCTGGATGCGGACTTTATATGTGTAGAATCAGAGCATTCAGCAATGAGTGCATGCGTGGGTGCTTCTGCGGCTGGCGCGCGTGTTTTTACATGTTCCGCGGGTCAGGGCCTGGAATTAATGCATGAGGTGTTGTATATACCCTCTTCGATGAGGTTGCCTGTAGTCGCAGTGGCGGCGAACAGAGCATTGTCGGCTCCGCTTTCCGTTTGGTGCGATCATTCAGACGTGATGGCACTTCGCGACATAAGCTGGATCCAGATGTTTGCCGAGAACAATCAACAAGCATTCGATCTCACAACATGCGCATTCCGGATAGCCGAGGATAAAGACGTTCTCTTCCCAACGATGGTACACATAGATGGATTTTATCTTTCTCATGTAATTGAGGACATGGTTCTGCCAGAAGAAGAAGAAGTATCGGGTTTTATTCCTGATTACGAGCACCCTTTCGTGTTAGATCCGGACAAGCCGGTGAGTATGGGCTGTTATGGTCCACCGTTCATATATTCAGAGACGAAGAAGGCGCAGGATGTGGCATTTGAGAATACAAGGCCTAAAATACAGCAGATCTGGGACGAATTTGGCGAGATCTTCGGACGGCATTACTTGCCGGTGGAGAGTTATAAGATGGACGATGCGAGGATTGCGCTCTTGACAATGGGTAGCTGTAGTGAGACGGCAATGCTCGCAGTGGATGACTTGAGAGAAGCAGGCGTAGATGTTGGTCTTATACGGTTACGCTTGTGGCGACCGTTCCCATTTAAAGAGCTTCGCGAAGCAGTGAAGGAGCTCGATCTGCTGGTAGTCTTAGACCGAGCAATATCCTTTGGAATGGGTGGTCCTGTTTGCTCGGAGTTAAAATCGGCATTGTATAATAAACGAGAAGACCTTAAGATAGTGGGATTCATCGGTGGTCTCGGCGGCCGGGACATACAGATTTCGGAATTCAAGTATATGGTAACGCAAGCACAGGAAAAGGTGAAGGCGATAGAGCGGGGCGAGGAAGTTGAAACAGAGATTATCGGTGTAAGGGAAGGAGGAGGTAGATAGAGATGGAGAAAGAAGATGATTTGTTTGTGCCGAGGCAGGTTACAACGGAAGAGAACTTCGCTCCCGGGCACCGTGCCTGTATCGGGTGTGGGGAGGCACTTGCAGTTAGATATGTCTGTAAAGCTCTGGGTAAGAATGTGATAATCGTTACCGCAACGGGCTGCATAGAGATTTTCTCATCGTTATTGCCACAAACTTCATGGCAAGTTGCATGGATACATACGCTATTTGAAAATGTAGCAGCAGTGATGTCCGGTATAGAATCAGCATATAAAACGCGGGTGCGAAAAGGAAAGATACCAGATAAGAACGTGAAATTTGTCGGGTTCGGAGGTGACGGTGCCACTACGGATATAGGCATACAGGCGTTGTCCGGTGCAATGGAACGTGGGCATGATTTCTTATATGTTTGTTATGATAACGAAGCTTATATGAATACGGGCATACAGAGATCTTCCTCTACACCTTACGGTGCATGGACGACCACTGCGCCCGTAGGTAAGAAGAGCAGCATAGGACAGGTGACGTGGAAGAAGAACATGCCTGAAATCGCAGTTGCACATAATATACCGTATGTTGCGACTGCATGTCCTTCATACCCACTTGATTTGATGGCTAAAGTGAAGCGGGGAGCGGAAATGGGTGGTCCGGCGTATATACAGATAATGTCTGTCTGCCCTACTGGATGGCGGTCTCCGACAAATATAACGATAGAACTGGGTCGTCTTGCGGTGGAGACGGGCGTATTTCCACTTTATGAAGTGATTAACGGCGAGTACAACTTAAGCGTTGATTTACCGGACTTGAAACCCATACGGGAATATCTGAAAAAGCAAGGGCGGTTCAAGCATCTTAACGATGATACTATCGCAACGATACAGACGAGGGTGGAAGAAGATTACGTGAAACTAAGGGAAAAGGCGGGGGTGAAGTAAAAAAGATGGTAGAAGAAGCAGCCGGATTGGCAATGGACGATCAGAAATATGTGCGGTTACCGACATTTTTAGAACGTGGGTTTTCCGATTTGAACCGCGAGGTCGTGTCTAAGCGAATTTGCTGTCTTTGTGGCACATGTGCAGCGTTTTGCGATAAGATAAAAATAGGTAACGGTAAAAATGAGGAAGCACCTGAGTTTAGTGAGGACTATGACACTGTATGTGGGCTCTGCTATACCATATGTCCCAGGACTTCCTTGCCGCTGCCCGAGCTAGAACGTAGGATATTTGGCACTGTACAGGAGGATGTACTTGGTGTTTATCGCAACTGTTATGCAGTCAAGTCAAAAAAGAGTGAGATAACAGGACAGGACGGTGGTACGGTTACTGCTCTGCTCGCATATGCACTAGAAGAGGGTGTGTTAGATTGCGCTGCGATTACCGCTGCCGATGACCAATGGCGCCCGAAAACGAAGGTTGCGACGAATAACGCAGATTTGAAGGCAGGTGCGGGCACGAAATATACGCTTTACCCAAGCGTAATAGGCGTTAGAGACGCAATAGAAGAAGGTCATACCGCTATAGGGTTTGTGGGGCTGCCATGCCAAATCCAAGGTCTAAGAAAAGCCCAAATGTCTGAGCAGCCTTATGACGTAGGCATAGATAAGTTGAAATTGCTGATCGGATTGTTCTGTATGGAGAATTTCAGGGAGGAGTTGCTGGATTACATCGCGCAGAAATATGTCATCAAGTTGGAAAATGTAAGCAAGTGCGACATAAAGGGTAAGGATTTCTCGGTCTATGCGAACGAGAAACATAGTATCCCGTTAGTGGATATTAAAGATTATGTAGGCGACGGCTGCTCGGTTTGTATGGATTTCACTGCGGAACTCGCGGATATTTCCGTGGGCTCGGTAGGCACGGAAGAGGGCTGGTCTACGGTTTTCGTTCGCTCGGAGAAAGGAGAAGAGCTAGTTAAAGGGGCTCGGGCTAAGGGCTACATAGAGGTACGGGAGATAGAAGATAAGGGGTTTGGGTTGATACGGCGATTGGCTGAACGGAAGAAGGCTAGTGGTATGGCTAGGAGCGAGTGAAAATCAATTATTGATACAGAATAACGCAGATTGACACAGATTATAAAGATGAACTGAGGTTACTGCATACATATTACGTCTTTGAAGGATACGGAGAAAAGAGAACATCCAATAAAAACCGCTACATTATTGCATAATAAGCTATCTCAGTTTGAGAGCAAGACAAGGATTGTTAGATGCCGTAAAAATAGGAAGAAAATGGTACTCGAGCAGACGAGCATTTTTGGATTACATCAGAGAACATGCGAAAATAAACCTTTTTAAATCTTTATATACAACAATAAAGGAATGAAAGCAAAAAGGCATCAAAACGAAAATGTATGAGCAATATTGGGATGCGGTGGGCGAGCAATGGGACAATATTCTCGGGCTATACAAACGATTCGAGGCTAAAAAGCCCGTTATGCTATTAGACATCCAGGAACAGAAGATATACGCATATCCGTATAACGATTTTAGGTCAAATTTAAGCAAAAGGTCTCAGATTCAATTAGAAGAACAATACGAGGCGGCTATTTTGAATAACGAGATGGTTGTCTTTGTAAGGGATAATGAAAAGAGGGATCTTGTATCATATTCTTTGGAATATTGAGGGTGATCGTCTTACGTACGGAGTGGAAAGGGGTAGGTTCTGTTGAAAAAAGATCAGATAGATGAGATAAAGAAGACGCTCATTGACGTGTTGAGGAAGCATGAGGTGAAAAAAGCTGCCCTTTTTGGCTCTATTGTAAGAGGAGAAGCCACTGAAGAGAGCGATATTGACCTACTAATTGAATTTGAAGGGAGGAAGAGTTTATTAGACCTTGCAGGTTTAAAATTAGACCTTCAGGAATTGCTAAGAAGGAGGGTAGATGTTCTTACATATAAGTCTCTTCACCCGCTCCTCAGGGAAAGGATATTGAGCGAACAAGAGGTGATCCTATGACGAAAGACGCTGAGACTTTCATAGAGCATATATTAGAGTGCGTTGAGTTGATTGAACAATATACAGAAAATAAAACAGAAGATGATTTCTTTGACTCAATTCAACTTCAAGATTCTGTTATTCGTCGCATAGAAATCATTGGAGAAGCAGTCAAAAACATCCCGGATGAAATAAAAGGAAAATACCCTGAAGTATCATGGAAGAAGATTGCAGGTATGCGCGACATTCTCATTCACGAATATTTTGGAATAGATTTGGAGTTGACATGGGAAGTTGTTACAAGAGACATTCCCGATTTAAAGAAGAAGATGTTAAGAATAATGGAAGAATTAATATCGTGAAAATGATTGAAATAGTGGAGGTGAAACGATGAACGA
>CBDAFQ010000180.1:0-7166 GCA_965195275.1 uncultured ANME-1 euryarchaeote
TCGTATTGCTGAGAATTGGTTCTACATAATTTTTAGTCCTATCCCAACATGGTACCACCTCAAATCGCCCTTGCCTGTATGGTGACGCATCCTTCTCGGTAACTACCTTCATTTCCAATTTGGGACTCACCGTTCGAAGCCCGTGAATGAGATGGCGGGTATAAGTGGCTATTCCACACTGTTGTGGATAGTAGGTGGATACATGAGCAACTTTCATCTTTTAGTAACTAATAATAGAGTTTTAAGTTTAAAAAAGTATTTGTTTAGCTCTTTTTTATAACCACAAGATTACACAACACTTTTTCTTTTTACAAAAAGAAAACCTGTGCTAAAAGAAAAACCAATAGGTTTTTTGGTAAAGCTTTTTGCTTGCAAAAAGGTTTGTGTTAATCTTGTGAAATCTCGTGTTTTTTTTATTTCGCTATACGAATACCAATCCTAAACCTGTATCCCCCGTTTCACCATACACAAAACTTTGTTTTGTATGCACTTCAGGATTTTGATAGAGTGTCCATCTGGTCGACTTGCTTGAGTTCTGCTTCCGATCCGAGTAGCCGGTCAGCAGAAGCAGGGCGTCAAATACTAATATGCGACTACCGCTACTCTCCCCCCTTCCTCTATCCCTTCCTTATTCGCCTCTATCAAGACAAAGCCATTCGATTTCGTCATGCTGGATAAAATACCCGAGCCACTCACCCTTATAGGCTCGACATAGCATTCATCTTCGGTACAGGTCAGTTTCACACGCACAAAATCGGTTCTGCCCACAGCCGAAGGGATCTTTTTACGCGCTATTGCAAATATCTTTGCTCGTTCTTCATTCACACCGTGCATCGCGTACAAAAAAGGCCTTACAAGCATTTCAAACGCAGATATTGCCGCTACCGGATAACCAGGGAGAACAAATACCGGCTTATCTTTGATGATCCCGAAACCTGTTGGCTCGCCCGGTCGAATAGCCACACCATGAAACTTAATCACACCTAAATCCGTTACGGCATCAGCTAAAAAATCGCGTTTGCCTACTGAGCTCCCTCCTGTTGTTAGTAACCCGTCACAATCGTCTAACCCTAAGCTTATTGCGGTCTTTATCGATTCGTAATCATCGCTCACTATTCCCATTCTACGCGGGTCCGCGATTTTTTTTGTCAATGCCGCAAGCATATAACTATTCACATCTGCTATCCCACTTCCACCTGCAACTGAAGGATCCAAAAGCTCATCACCTGTGGATATTATCCCAAGTTTTGCTCTTTTATACACTCGCACCGTACTTTTAAAAATGGATGCAAGCATACCGAGGTCATGAGCTCTTAACACCCGTCCTTCTTTCAGCACCACGTTCCCTTTATTCACATCTTCGCCTATAAAAGAGACATTTTTACCCGGTGTGACTGGTCGAAAGAGTTCTAAATCGCTACCTCGTTCCTTTGTATACTCGAGCATAACAACTGCGTTACTGCCCTTTGGCACTGGCATCCCGGTCTGTATGGGAAAACACTCTCCAGCACCTATTTCTACACGCTTATTCAGTATCCGTAAACGCACTGCTTTATTTGGCGATGCGCCAAAAGAGTCTTCGCCTCTTATCGCATAACCGTCCATTGCAGCTCTATCAAAAGGTGGGCTATCTACTGGCGAGTGAACGTCTTCTGCTAAAACTCGGTTCAAAGCATCGTCAAATCCGATTTCTTCCGGTTCTGTTCTCTTTGCATACGCTAAAACAGTCTGTAATGCTTCATCCACCGAAATGAGCGTACGAAAAAGTTTCATGATTCTTCCAACCTACTCTTACCCCTCAAATACACCGTTACTATACCGGCTTTTGTCAATTTCCGCTTTAAGGGCTCATCAATTGTAAGGACAGCAGCGTTTCTCTTTACTGCTACCGCCAGAATCAGTTCGTCGGTATTCATTTCGCCCACATCCGCCTCATTTAGCGTTACCTTGCATCTACCCTGCATTTGTTCTTGCTCCGGTGCTTTATGCTGCAGATAGCGAAGCAGTAAAGAATAGCCAACATTTGCTGCTCGCTTATCTTTGCCTTTTAATTCCCGTCTTAACCTATCTAATTCGTTCATCACCGCCTTCAGCACGATTATATGTCGATAGCCCAGCCGCTCCAGCTCTTCAAATATATCAACGCCAAATTCGCCTGGTATAAATAGCGCATTCGTATCCACCAACACTTCCTTTATCAACACTTTCTTCTTTATTTATGGGGCTGCGGAGATTTGAACTCCGGTCACCAGCTCCCCGAGCTGGGAGGATAACCTGGCTACCCTACAGCCCCTCTCTTCTATTTTTTATTGTATAATAAATATGTAAAACATATTATTTCTTTGAAGTGTAAAGCTTTTTTAATTATTTATAAAATGGACAATGAGGACAGAGAAAGGCTAAAGGAAGTAAGAGGCGTTAGAATAGCTGCGAATATGAGTGTAGATGGACTTGTAAAGGAGCTAAGAGATTGTGCCTTCGGTGCTGGTAGACTGGCAGAAGCAGTAGACATATATGAGGGCATGCTGAAAGAGAATACGACAAAATTTTTGGGCATTGCCGGTGCTATTGTCCCTGCTGGGATGCGGAATGTGATAGCAGATATGATACGGGAGGGATACGTGGACGTGGTGGTAACGACAGGTGCAAATCTAGTGCATGACATCATAGAAGCTCTTGGCGAACATCATTATAAGATAGTTGAGGATGTGGACATCGCGGTAGATGATGTATGGCTGAGAGAGCATGGTAGGGATAGGATATATGATGTGATTGTGCATGACGATGCATTTGCAAGGTTAGAGGATTTTTTAAGGGGCGTGTTCGATAAGCTTGCTCGTGACGATGAAAATAAACGTTATAGTATAACGGAACTGCTAAAAGAGATAGGAGAAAATATCACGGATAAGGATTCTATTCTGCGGTGTGCAGTTGCGAGTGGAGTACCTGTCTTTTGCCCTGCGATTGCCGACTCTATGATAGGACTCCATGCGTGGATATATAAACAGATGCGTCCCTTGAAGGTAGATGTATTCGATGACATGAAGGAATTGATAGGTCTCTTCTGCGATGCTGAGCGCACAGGTGCGATAATACTCGGTGGTGGTGTGCCAAAGAACTTCATATTTCAATCCGCATTGGTAGCACCAGCACGGGAAGATGGTCGAGAAGGTTTCGACTACGCGATACAGATAACAACTAATACGCCAGAGGATGGCAGCTTGAGTGGTGCGACCTTAGAGGAAGCGAAATCGTGGGGTAAGGTCGGTAGTAACGCGAAAGCAGTTACTGTTTATTGCGATGCCACAATTGCATTGCCGATTATCATGGCCGCTGTACACGAGCGGGTAGACCGCAAATGAGCACAAAAATTATTTAACATAAATTTAAATTCATCAATGATTTATATCTCTATGTGCGAAAGTGAGAAGGAGCCAGGGTGGCAGAGTGGACAAATGCGGTGGCCTCGAGAGTCACTGTCCCTTTTGGGACGCTCAGGTTCAAATCCTGACCCTGGCGTTAATCCGGAAGTATCTGCCGAATAAAGGGTGGAAAAATCACAAATCGCCCGCATCAAAATACAAACAGTTATAGTATCGCCAATATAAGCAGCGTTACGCATCTTGCAAGCTCGTTTGAAGCACCTATGACGTCACCACTTACCACACCGAATTTATTCTTCGCTATCCAAACGACAACGAATGCGACTATAATGCCAGTAAAGACGATAAAGAAACGAAAAGGATCAGTAAAAATAGTACACATTAAAGCAATGAGCGCGGAAGAAAGAAGAGCAACTACGTATCGCGACCCGGTAGAAGAGCGTATAAACAAAGCGCCCATCCCACCCCATCCTTCAAATCCTTTGCCTACTATCATGCAGGTATTCATGCTTATCTTCGCTGAAACCTCCGCTATTATGAATACCGAAGCAAATGTGTAAAATGCGCAGAAATCACAGTTGAAAGAAGTCGCGCATACTGTCTCAATAGCAAATAAACTCACGAGCAGCACAAAGATAACAGCGAATAAACCCGCTATCCCGATCTTCACGTCCTTCATCGCTTTTCGCTTCTCGCTTCTGTCTCCTCTTGCCATTATCCCGTCAAAGAAATCCGCTACACCGTCCAGGTGGATCAAACCAGAGATAAGATAAATGGCAAGAAGCGTGAGCAAGGATGCGATCCCTGTTGCTAAGAACCTAAAAGAGACGAAAGCTACCACGGAGACGAGTAAGCCAATCAATACTGCTGCGAACGGGAAGAGGTAAGTTTTGGCTGCCACTTCTTCTAGCTTCACCTCTTTCCTTATTGGTATCTGTGTCAAGAAGCTGATTATATCGAGCATTAATTATCCCTTTCTTCCAACCGGCATAAAATATATATAACGGATTTTCTCGCTCGCTTCAAAAGGATCGCTTACCGCTCTACCTTCTACTTTATTCTCCATACTCACCACCTAACGATTATCAGTTATCAATTTTTAATAAACTCGTATGGAAGCTACGGAAAAAATTGAAAAGCTTATATACTTCTCAACGCCTAATTATAATGATAAAAATGAGTGAACTACCAATAGCACCGGTAACCAGATTAATTAGGAACGCTGGAGCAGAGAGAGTAAGTGAAGACGCAAGCCAGGAATTAATAAGGCTGTTAGAGGAAGAAGCCGAAAAAATCGCGGTAAAAGCCGTACACCTTGCAAGGCATGCTAAAAGAAAGACAGTAACAAGAGAAGACATCGCGGAAGCAACAAAATAAGCAACAGATAAAAAAATAGATGACAGGGGGTTTTAGTTAAATAACTAGCCCTACCTTTTTTTGTTTTAAGTTGAAAAAGGCAAGTTATATTGATATAAATTTAGAGGGTATGTTATTATGCTAAAGTTTAAGTTTAAGACGGATGGGGTGAAGAGATAAAGTGGACTTAGATGAGTTACCGGGAGTTGGACCTGCAATAGCAGAGAAATTACGTGAAGCAGGTTTTAATTCGTTAGAGGCGATAGCAGTAGCATCTCCTATGGAGTTGGTGGCAACTGTTGAAATAGGGGAAGCGACAGCATCAAAGATAATAACCGCCGCAAGGGAAGCTGCTGATATAGGCGGGTTTGAGACGGGCGATAAAATATTAGAAAGGCGACATAATATAGGCAAGCTGACCACGGGGTCTAAATCATTAGATGAGTTAATAGGTGGCGGTTTAGAGACACAAGCGCTTACCGAGTTTTATGGCGAATTTGGAAGTGGGAAGACGCAAATAGCACACCAACTTGCAGTAACTGTGCAGTTGCCACCGGAAAAAGGCGGTTTAAACGGTTCTGCTATAATAATTGATACTGAGAACACATTTAGACCTGATAGAATCAAAGATATGTCAGAAGGCGCGGAACTCGATTATAACGATATTCTTAAAAACATACATGTTGCTCGTTCATATAATTCAAATCATCAAATATTGCTGGTAGAGAAGGCAGGAGCGCTTGCAGAGGAACTAAAAGCTACCGAAAAGCCTGTGAGGTTGATGATTATAGACTCTGCGACAGCTCAGTTCAGAAGCGAATATGTAGGAAGAGGAACATTGGCTGATAGACAGCAAAAGATAAATAGACACCTACATGACGCTCTTAGGTTCGGAGACCTAAATAATGCGGTGGTAATGATAACCAATCAGGTGATGGCCAAACCGGACGCTTTCTTCGGTGATCCTACCAGACCCATAGGGGGGCATATAGTAGGTCATACAGCTACTTTTAGATTATATCTGAGAAAGTCAAAAGGAGAAAAGAGGGTAGCAAAGTTAGTTGATTCTCCTAACATGCCAGAAGCTGAGGCGGTATTCTCTGTCTCTTCAATAGGAATTAGGGATTAATTGTCGAGGTATCGCTTTATAACCTCCTTATTGGAGGAAAGCATCAAAAATAAAAAATCGAAAAGCATTTATAGTCCTGTGATAAAAGTATAGTTAAAGTCATCGGCACTCGTGCTTAAGAGGCTTTCTCACAATTCAAAATCGCAACAAAAAGAAGCTCATGTAGGGCTTTATAATCAATGTTGAGCACTATATTTCGCAAAATATCTGCTTATGGGACAGATCCTTAAGTACTGAGTTTTTTAAAAAAAATAAAAAATGTATCTCGAACAATGTTCGAGGCTGCTAAAAATGGAAACTTCGAAATTTATTCCGATGGGTGGAGGCAGGGGCTCTCAGTAAAGATGGGAGACAATTAGGAAAAAAGTTTAAGCATGACAAAAATCAAAATCGGAATTGTTGGGATTGGTAACTGCACGAGTTCATTGCTACAGGGTATAGAGTACTACAAAAACAAGGATAGCAAAGAGGCTATCGGATTGATGCACTGGGATATAGGTAGCTACAAGCCATACGATATTGAGGTAGTAGCCGCATTCGACATAGATAGAAGGAAGGTGGGAAAGGATGTATCGGAAGCCATTTTTCAACTCCCCAACTGCACTACAATTTTTTGTAAGGACATTCCGAAGACAGGAACCATAGTTAAGATGGGCAGTGTTTTTGATGGCATTGCCGAGCACATGAGTAATTACAATGAAAGGTACACCTACCTTCTTTCTGATCAGAGAGAGGCAAGTAAAGAAGAGGTGGTAGGAGAACTCAAAAGATCAGGTGCAGAAATGCTCTTGAATTACCTTCCTGTTGGATCTGAAGAAGCCATTAAATTTTATGCCGAATGTGCCCTGGATGCGGGTGTCGGATACATAAACAACATGCCAGTCTTCATTGCCAGCAGTCCCGAATGGAGCCTGCGTTTTGAAAACGAGGGGGTACCCATCATAGGAGACGATATAAAATCACAGCTCGGCGCCACCATAGTGCACCGGGTCTTGACCAACCTTTTTAAAAGGCGGGGTGTGAAACTTGAGCGGACCTATCAGCTCAATACAGGGGGGAACACGGATTTTTTAAACATGCTCGACAGAAACCGTCTGGCTTCTAAAAAGGAGTCCAAGACCGAAGCTGTACAATCGCAAACCAAAGACCGTTTGGCGGATGAAAACGTTCACATCGGTCCCAGCGATTGGGTGGCATGGCAGAAAGATAACAAGGTCTGTTTCATACGGATGGAGGGCAAACTTTTCGGCAACGTCCCAATGAACCTTGAATTGCGGCTTTCTGTGGAAGATTCTCCA
>CBDAFQ010000181.1:0-15047 GCA_965195275.1 uncultured ANME-1 euryarchaeote
GGAGTTGCGGATGTTCTTGGCTATTTTCGTCAGACATGGGGAACACTCTCAATGTATACTATAAATATATTTGAATAGTAAAAAGCGAGAGAGGTGTACCTGCATATTGCCCAAGCCCTAAGTTGGTTCTGGTTGTATATAAAGTATAACTTCTACCTATTTAGGACGCAGATTTACACGGATTTACTTTTTTCTGTGTTAATCGGTGTTAATAATTGATTTTAGTTTGTTCTGGCAATTTTGAGAATTGCGTTTTTATCTCTATTATACAACCAAAAACCTCAAGCTTTATATTGCTAAAGCAAGAAGTATTATGCATGAAACTGGGTATCTTCCTTTGCACCTGTAACAACAGCATAGAGATAGACTTTAAAAATGTCAAGAAGAGCCTGAAGAGTGAAGTCGAGGTCGAAGTCGTTGAGATCCATGACCAACTCTGTCAGGGTGGGTTAGAGTTTATTCAGGACGACATCAGGAGATTGAAGCTGGATGTTATAATCATAGCGGCATGTACAGAAAAGAATAGCATCATTGAGGGTGTGACACGAGGAATTGATACTTTTTTCTTAAACCTCAGAGAGCATTGCGGCTGGGTACATGAAAGAAAAGAAGCAACAGAAAAGGCGAAAAGTATGATAAAAGCAGCTATCCACTACGATACGATAAGAAGATCAATTCCGAAACCTAAAAAAATCGCTTTGAATGTTGGATATGATGTGCTAGTGATAGGTGACAAGGATAAAGGCGCAATAGAAGTGGCAAAGAATCTTTCTAAACTTGCTAACGTCCAACTGCTGACAAATAACGTTCGGGAATGGTGTGATGATCTAAAGATACATATCGGCGCTCTCAAAGATATAAGAGGCGAAATCGGTGCATTTGAAGTTGAAATAGAGAAGAATATAGATTTAGCGAAGTGCATATCATGTGGTCTTTGTGCCGGTGCGTGTCCGAAAGAAGCGATACAATACGATGCCGTCTACACAATTGGAGCGGGCTGTGATGATTGTGGCGATTGCGTTTCGGTCTGCCCAACAGGTGCTATTGAGCTTCATAATCGGGAGGTCATCCGTGCAGGGCAAATTATGATGATCGATAAGATGTGGGATGCACAATTCGGGCTTTATAGCGTGGAACGTGAAAATGCGTTTTCCAGAGCAATTGAGATCATATTAAATTTAGGTGAGATAGAGAAGCCGAAGTATTTGGATTTAGATTTGAGGCGGTGTGCGAGCGGGAAGAGCGAATTAACCGGTTGTGAGTACTGTTTACCCTGTCCCTACAATGCGATATGGCGTGAAGGCACGAAGATGGTGTTCAGCGAGGTGAAATGTCAGGGCTGCGGGCTCTGCACTTCTTTATGCCCTCTCTCGGTGCCAAAACTGCATGAATATCCCGACCATTTGATATATTCTCAGATAGAGGACTTATTATCAGGGGATTTAGACCGAAAGGTGCTTCTATTCGCATGTTCAGAACGCGCAGAGGCTTTAAATGCCGTTGGCAGGACGAAAATCAGGTATCCTGCGTTGCTACCACTCTTCGTGCCTTGTATTGATTTAGTATCAGAAGCGCATATACTCAGTGCGTTTGCGTTTGGAGCCGATGGAGTCATTTTATGGGGCTGCGAGGACAGCCGTCATGAGCAGAACGAATCCGCAGTGAAATTTGCACAACTGGCACTATCTGCGCACAAGTTAGGAGAGCGGGTGCTTTTATTAACAGATGCGGAAGATTTTGCGAAGAAGGTAACGGAATTTGTAAATAAGCTAAGTCCTATTAGAAAGAAGAAGTCGGGAGTGATTGACTTTGCCAAACCGAAAAGGGATATTCTGTATGAACTGTTACAGAACCTTCACACGGAAACTGGTGTGTATCCAACCTTAATAGAGGAGAATACGCAGTTTCCATTCGCTGATGTTACCATTAGTCCCAAATGTCTAATCTGTAATGCCTGTGAGACCCTATGCCCAACAAAAGCACTGACTAAGGACAATAATAAAATCAATTTTGTATATAGCCGCTGTATAGCTTGCGGCTTGTGTGAACAAGCATGCCCGGAAGAGGCGATCACCTTAGAGCGGACGCTCGATTTTTCGCGACTGATAGAAAAAGCAGAAAAAACTATTGCTGAATCGGAACTCATTGCATGTGCAGGCTGTGGTAAATTGTTTGTGAGCAAGACCGCGTTTGAGCGGATTTCAAAGGTATTAAGAGAGAGTGGAGGCAGAGAAGAGGTAAAGGGCGAACTCAGTTTAGAGGAGAAATTAGAATTGCTCAGATATTGCGAAAAGTGCCGCGCTCCAAAGGCAGTTGTGTGGACATATAAGAAGAAGGGCGAAGGAGGTGCATAGATCGATGCCGGAAAAAGGGATTTTGGAAACGAGAAGGAACTTTTATGCTCTTTTATATCGGATGTATTTAGAACCACCATCACGAGAGTTTGTAGATGATTTGATGAACGAGCGATTCTATCTCCCAGGCTTAATATCCGATGAAGAGCTATCGGAGGGTTTTAAGCTAGTAAGAGAGTTCGTAGAGAAGAGCAAAGACAAAGCTATTGATGAATTGCATAAAGACCTGGTAGGTGAATATACTCTCCTGTTCATCGGCCCACACCGGCTTCCGGTACAGCCGTACGAATCATGGTGGGTGGATGGTAAGCTGATGGGTGAATCGCTGTTAAAAGTGAAGCAGGTGTACAGGAAAGCGGGTATCGCTAAAGTGAATGAATATGCAGAGCCTGAAGACCACATAGCATTTGAACTCAGGTTTATGCACTATCTGTGCGAGGAGGAATTATCGGCGGATACAGAAGAAAGAATTGCAGAATGTCTGAATCTGCAAAAAGAATATCTAAATGACCATTTATTGAGATGGGTGCCGGATTTCTGTGATGCGCTAACGGAATGTGAGCTATCGGATTTCTACAAGGGCATTGCGAGACTCACAAGAGGGTTTATTTTGCTGGAGGAAGCAGTGATCGAGGAGTTGTTGGAAACAGTGCGGCAATGACGATTTTTATCCATTCTGCGATTTCGATATAGATTTAACACATGTCAAAAAAGCATAAGTAAGGTTCTACATTCGTTTAAAGGCATTCATAAGCCATATACGTTCGTTCAACTTTGTACTGAAAAATCCGCTGGGAATCGTATTTTCGTTAAAAACAGAAAACTTTATAAGCTCTGATTCTTTATCATCTAAAAAGGAGGTAAAACGATAGGGAGAAAAGAGATTAAAAATGGCAACAAGAACAAACACTATTGGTAGCGGCATCACGATGTCGCGGCGAACATTCGCCAAACTGACAGCTTTAGGAACGGCAGCGGCTCTTAGTGGGATAAACAATGTCGGCGCTTCGCCTACTGAAATGTTAGAGAAGATGACGGAAACAGCGGCTGAAGCACCCACAGACGTAAATCTTGTGAAGTCGCACTGCTCGCACTGCGCAGTAGGTTGCGGATTCCTTGGTCGTATTGAAGACGGTGTATGTACCGGTATGGAGCCGTGGATTGATCATCCGGTAAATCGCGGTTCGATGTGCTCTAAGGGGACGGCAATACCAGAGATGCTCAACTCGGAGACACGACTGAAACACCCGATGAAGAAGGTAGCGGGTGCGTGGGTACAGATGACATGGAGCGAGGCTCTGGACGAGATCGCCAGCAAGATGAAGGCGATACAGACAACGGACGGGCCAGATTCAATCATGTACATAGGATCTGCCAAAGTAACAACTGAAGAGTGCTACCTGTTCCGGAAGTTTGCAGCGTTCAACGGCACGAACAACGTAGACCACCAGGCACGGATATGCCATTCCACAACTGTCGCGGGCATGGCGAACACGTGGAGTTATGGCGCGATGACGAACTCGTGGAACGATATGAGGCATTCCGGGTTGATCTTCTTCTGCGGCGAAAATGCCGCCGAGTCACATCCGGTCTCGATGCAGCATATCCTGGAAGCGAAGAAACGGGGTGCAAAGTTCATCGTTGCGGACCCGCGATTTACGAAGTCTGCAGCATTAGCGGATCAGTACGTCCGGTTCCGACCAGGAACAGATATTCCGCTGATTTGGGGTATTGCAAATGTAATTGTGAATAACAACTGGCACAACAAGGATTTCATAGCAGAAAGGGCATACGGGTTTGATGAGTGGTGGGCCGTGGCAAAGGACTACACACCAGAAGTTGTGGAGGACATCACATGGGTCCCGGCAGAAACAATAAAGCAGCTCGCTTATGACTGGGCACATCCACCACGAGAAGGCAAACCGGCATGTATATGCTGGGCGATGGGCGCGACGCAGCACACCGTTGGCACTAATAATATACGATCGTTTGCATGCCTTGAACTTCTTATGGGCTATATCGGGCAATCCGGAGGGGGCTGTAACGCATTCAGAGGACATGATAACGTGCAGGGTTCGACCGACATGTGTATACTTTCACACTGGCTTCCGGCATACTACGGACTCACAGAAGGCTCGTGGAAGCATTGGATTAGCGTCTGGAATGAGCATGAACCGATAACGTTCGACGATATGAAGGCTAAGTTTGCAGAGTACGGAGAAGGGTCGCTGATGCACGTGAAGGGACTAACAGTCTCGAGATGGTACGAAGGTGTGCTCGATTCTGGCGTGAAACAGCCAAATCCGGTCAAGATGGTCTTTGTATGGGGGCATTCGCTGAACTCGATTTCTGAGATGGCGAAGATGAAGGAGGCGATGGAAGATGTCGAACTGCTCGTTGGGGTGGATCCACATGCTACAATTGCTGCCTCGCTTGCTGACAGACCTGATGGGATTATAATACTACCCGCAGCTACGGTCTTCGAGAAAGATGGAAGCGTTACGAACAGTGCGAGACAGGTGCAGTGGAGGAACAAGCTGGTGGAGCCTTTGTGGGAAAGCAAGCCAGATATGTGGATCATGAAAGAGCTTGCAGATAGGCTTGGGTTCGGTGCGCACTTCACTTATGAGAGCCCGGAAGACGTTCTCCGTGAGATTAACCGCGGTGCATGTGTAATCATGATGCGAGAGTCGCCAGAGCGACTGAAGCGACAGCAAGAAAACAGTGCCGATTTCTCTTGTGAGGATTGTCAAGCAAAAAGCGGTCCCTGCGAAGGCGAGTACTGGGGACTTCCATGGCCTTGCTGGAATGATGAACATCCTGGAACGCCCATTTTGTACAGAAATGATATAGCAACCAAAGACGGCGGCAACGAATTTAGAACACGATTCAGAGGAGCTGACTCTACACCTGGTAATCCTGTATCGGACGATGGTGTGAGCATGTTGGGAGAGGGATACGATTATCCGGATGGATACGATGAGATGAACTGTGACGGCACACCCGGTTCGGGCTGGAAGTATGATCTGGACTGCGATTGGAAGGCTGTGCTTGCAGATAACAAGTGCCCATCAGGAGCAGGGAGAGGGAGATTCAGAGCCTGGAACCTGCCTGACCCGGTACCCATACATAGAGAACCGATCGAAAGTCCAAGACCCGACCTGATAGAGAAATATCCGACCTACGATGACGTTGACGATCTCTACCGTGTTAAGTGCCTGTTCAAGACGATACAGGACGAACGGAAGAACCTGGTGGATAAGTTCCCGCTCATACTGACTACCGGAAGACAGGTGGAGCACATGGGTGGTGGAGCAGAGACAAGGTCGTGCGAGTACCTCGTGGAACTTCAGCCATATATGTATGCGGAGATCAATCCAACGGTGGCGCTGGCTTTAGGTGTTAACTGGGATACCGATACCCATCTCGGGGACGACATATGGGTAGAGACGCTAAGAGGAAAGTGCAGGGTGAAAGCATATGTGACGGAGCGTGTGAACGATGAGACAGTATTCATGCCTTATCACTGGGCAGGCGTGTTTGAAGGTGTATCGTATGCAGACAGATGGCCTGCCGGATGCGGAGAACTAGCATACGGTGATTCTTGTAATATCATCACCGTGGATGGATATGACCGGACAACGAACATGCAAGAGACGAAAGCATGCCTGTGTAAGGTGTACAAGGCATAGTTAGGAGGCAAAGAAAAAAATGGAAACCTATAAATTCGAGAATGATGCTGAGACCTGTATAGACTGCGGTGGATGTTTTGTTATCTGCAAGAGTCAGAACAAGGTTCCACCGGGTACAGCCCGAGTTCGTGTGGTAACGATCGACGAAGGTGTACCAGGGGAGAAGAATGTGGTAATCTCATGTATGCACTGCTCGGAACCTGACTGTGTGGCGATCTGTCCAGTAACTGCTATAACACAACGAGAAGATGGCATTGTGCTGGGCGATAAGATCAAGTGCATAGGGTGTCGGCTCTGCGTTACTGCATGTCCATTTGCAGTTCCGCAGTATCCTCAGGGACTGCAAGGGGATCTCGCGGAATGGAATGGGAAATTGGACAAGTGTTCCGTCTGCATACAGCCATTTGTACCAGTAGCAGAGCCGAGAGAGCCAAAAGCAAGTTGTGCTCTCTTCTGTGCGACTAAGGCCCGCACCTTTGTATAACCAACCGTAAGAAGCGACGCGTAGCGTACGTAAAGATGCCAAAAAAGTCCCATAATATACAAGATGGTGGTGGAATCAAAATTTAATTGATTCCACAATCTACTTTTTTTACACGGATTTGATTTCTTCTGTGTTAATCAGCGTTAGGGAACTCACAAATAATAATTTACCAGAACTGTATCATTTTTCAAGGATTTTTTAGACACAGATTAACGCTGATTAACACAGATTTGAAGTAGTGTATTGATTCTTTAATTTTGACACAACCCGTAAAAACTTAATAATCTTTTTGGGACAGTAACATCTGTGTAAATCTGTGAAATCTGTGTCTATGATAATTATCAAAATGGGTAAACTATTTACTGGGTGTTCCCTTAATCTGTGTCAATAATTGATTTTATTTTGTTCAACCACAAGATTAAATGGATTTTCACGAGAATAGAAGTATTTGTTTTGTATAACTAGAGTGAAAATTCCAAGCACAAAAATCAAAACTTCATTCCGTCAGTCAGACTTAGATTTCAGCTTTGCTTGAACTTCTTCTTTTAACTCCTCTTCCGTCTTTCCCTCGGTGTCTATGCCCATATACGAAGCTACCTCTTTTATATTGACATCCTTGCTGGCATCTTCTCCCATTACAACAGACGCCACTTTCTCCTTCACCTTCTCTGTTACTTTTTCTGTTACTTTCTCGTCGGCAGCTATGGAATCCTCGAATTTCTTGTAGTTCAGTTCCGCTTCCTTCTTCGCCTTTTTGAACTCGCCCATCGACTGTCCAAAGGACCGGGCAAGCTGCGGCACCTTAGTTGCGCCAAACAGCAAAATGATTATCAAAACTATTATACCTATTTCCATAGGGCCTATGGGCATCATCGCTTTTTACACCTTTAAACTTACTTATACTATTATGTTAAGCACATATAAATATATTCTATCTATCTGCGCTTGCGTCCGATATATCTTGTTATAAGTAATCCGAGCTCGAACATCGCTATTGATACAACTGCCATAATCATTGAAATGCCCATAGGGTCTGCAACGATAAAGAGAGTAATCCCTATTATCAGCCCGTATATTATCACTCTCTTCTCTTTTAGCCATGAATGAGAGACTAGCTTCATCTTTACCGCTAAAGTCATTATTAACGGTATCTGAAAGATGAGCCCGAACCCTACAGCGGTATACATGGTGGTGGTAAAGACCCTTTTAGCGGAAAATGCAACCTTCGCTACATCTACTGTATAAGCGGTGAAGTAACCGAAGAGCGGAGGCAGCAGGAAGTAATATGCAAAGAAAGCGCCGAATCCATACAAACATAGAGACGGTATAACAACAAGCAGGAAAAATTGCCGCTCCGAAGGATATAAGCCAGGTCGCAAGAAAGCGAAAATCTCGTACAATAATAAAGGCATCGTAAAAGAAAAAGCGCTTAAAAAGGAGAACAAAAGCATCAAGCTTATCCATTCCAGAGGACTATATACAGCTATCCTGATATTTTCGGGGAATAAATGGGTATATATGATATGAAGTGCGGCATCTGAAAAGGGGAACATGATTAGAGTAATAATAGCGAACGGGACAAAAAAGACGATGAGTCTTCTGCGTACTTCAATGAGGTGCTTCATCACTGGAATATCCGCATCTCCTACCGGTCCATCCATCAGTTCTTTTGTTTCCATATTACCTTTTAGGAGTAATAGATAATGACAAGCATTAGCGAGGAACTTGGATATATAATAGCAGCGTTAAAGAGAAAAATCATAATCATTCTGGTCATTGTACTCTCGGGTTTGTTCATCTCTTTTTACTTCTTGGTAGACCCATTACTGCTAAGTATAGAGCGGGACCTCCTGCCGGAAGGTGCAGAGCTTATCGCTATTTCACCTGTGGAGGTGCTATTGCTGAAGTTGAAGATAGCTTTGATCATAGGCTTAATACTTGCCCTCCCTGTTGTGTGCCATTACGTGTATAAGACATTAAAGGTCCGATTGAAGATAACGAATCCAATGAAAAATGTAGATGTGATCCTCTTGCTGAGTTCAGCAATATCGCTCTTTATTTTAGGGCTATGCTATTCTTACTTTTTTATGCTGCCGCTAGTTCTGAGATATCTCTACATATTATCAACAGCAGCGGGAGTTGCAGCTACATACGCCATCTCCGAATTTGTATATTTCGTCGTCATAATATCGCTTGTACTGGGAATGTCATTTGAACTCCCGGTCGTTATCGTCTTCGTTGTTCGTTCCGGACTGGTCCAGATAGAGACCTTGAAGAGCTACCGGCGGTATATGTACGTGGGGATGTTCGTAATCGCGGCGATATTTACACCGCCAGATGTGGTGAGTCAGCTCATTGTCGCTTTCCCACTGATCGCTTTCTATGAGATAGGGATAATAGTTGCGAGCTTAATCACGAAGAGGCAAACCCACGAGGTATTAGGTTAACAGTAATAGCTCAAAATTCTTTAGTCTATTTCACTGGTTTTACTACTCTGCAAGTGTAATTTGTAACTCTATATGGCTGCCTCAGAGGTCACAGAGATGGTAGTTGTGGATACGAAAAAGGCATCTCTGTGTCCTCGGTGCTCTCTGTGGCAGAGAGTTACAAAAAACAGATACGGTTTAGTTTAGTTTAGTATAGTATCACAGAAAAACCGAAAAGTTTTTATATAGCATTAACACATAATATAAAAACACATCTAAAGTAGATAGAAGATGGGCATCGAAGAGGGTAGAAGAAGAAGGGTATATATAGGCACTTATTTCGGAGATACCAAAAAACCGAAAAGTTTATAAACACCCCCCCTCAACGGTAACTACATAGTATCACAAAAGAAAGATACTATAAAGCGGTAAAAAGGAAGATACCGCGAAAGATAGCGGAAATATGGTGAAAAAAAATAGGAGGTGATACGCGAAAAATGAAACATGTTTATGATTGTATGCAAAAAAAAGCGAAGAAGATATTGCCATTGGTTGTTGTTGCAGTGCTATCGGTATCGCTAGGGTGTACAGCGGTAGCAGTGGTAGCAGCGGAAGACTTTGGCTGTGCCTGCCATCCCGCTATTAGTACGAATTTTGAGACATCGCTGCACCATACCGGCGCAGGGATGATGAACGAATACGCGGAAGAGGCGGCAGCGGAATTCGGAATTGATATGGACGAGTATTATGAGAAGTGGGGGTGTGCTAAATGTCATGCTACCGGCTGCGAAGACTGTCATGGAGAGTATGGAGCTCAGTTCCCGCATACTGCAAAAGAAGATCCAAGTACGAATATGTCGACCTGCGACAAGTGCCACTTCAAGAAACAGACCTCGATCTTTATTGGGGAAACTCCAGCACATGGCAAAATACCGATAAAAGGTGACGAAGTACCACATCCGGCAGACATCCACTACCAGAAAGGGCTCACATGCACGGACTGCCATACTGCGGAAGAGATGCACGGTACTGGTGTTGAGTATAGCACGATGCTTGAAGCAGTCACGACAGAGTGTGAGGATTGCCACAACAGTCCGGGGAAGATTGTCAAGGACATGCCGGTGACGCAGTATTCGAGTGATATACCGTCGCACGCGGTACATGGCGATAGACTTGACTGTAGTGCATGTCATACGGGCTGGGCGCCCACATGTGTAAACTGCCATTTAGATACAAGGAAGGGCACTAACGTAGTGATTGATGACTTCCATCTCGGTATTGGAGCAGATGGCAAGATAAAACCGTTCCTCAAGATGGATGCAACATACGAGAACGAAACGCATACAGGATATGGCGAATGGTTCCCGCATACAATCACAAAAGAGGCAAAAAATTGTGCTTTCTGCCACAACAGGAGCTCTGGCTCTGAAGTGCTATGCGATGGTTGCGAGGATCAAATAATACTCAGCGAAGGCGGTTCATTTATACCACAAGTGTGGATAGACTGGCTTTTTGCCATACCACAAGGGATAATAGACCGAGTTTTAGGGGTCGAAACACCATGAGGCACCAACTGAACTGCCCAACAGAAATGCTAGCAACACTGTATCTTGCAACGATGAGTCATTAGAAACAGGGGTAAGGGTCCTTGAGAACAGCTCGGACCCCCATTATTTTTCCCGGATGCTGAAGATGTTCTGGAACAAGAAGGTAAAAATCACAATATCAAAAAAAGGCTTGTGTAAATCACGTAAAATCTTAAGGTATATAAACTATAACTCTGCGTTCGCTCAGCCTTAATTATTATAACCCGCCAAAGATATATCTAACTGATGCACCCGGACATCTTCACACCCGGAACATATCTCATCATAGTTTTCCTCTGTTTTACTATTGATGTCCCTCTCACGGTCAGACACATATTCGAGGATAATCTCAACTTTAAGGGGCGGGATTTCGTATCGCGGAAAAAGATAACCTCCGCGATGTCGAAATTACGAAAGCGAATAAAAGGGCGCCAAAATGTCCAAATTGTGGAAGAAAAATGACACTCGTGTGGTATGAGAAGGTGTACTATAACAAGCACTTTTCCAGCATATAATCCGCAGCAATATCTAGAACATATTCCCAATATTTCCATCGTTTAACGAAAGCACCATTATGCCAAGCTTCCATCCCTCTCAATGTAACTTTCATTTCCACAGTTTCACCGGACATCTCTTTACACACGTGATACCTTTTTCCCGCAAATTTGACTTTGCCGCTTTGTTTTACTATTCTTTCTACCTTTTCAAAATACAGTTCCCGAATCACCCTTTCCAGTTCTTCATCGGTCAATGGCTTTGCTTCTGCGTCTTTCAATACAGATGAGGCGGTTTTTCCATATCGAGCCCACTGCCCCTTCGACTCGTTTCGGAATCGGATATATTCAGGAATCGCCTTTTCCACACTCTCTATATCCCAAAACTGATATTTGTCATAGAAATATAAAATTTCAATTTCTCGGCAATTTTGGAAGATTTATACCGCTCGGGGTTGAGAACACGCAAAATGCTCATCGTAGAAACGTGAATAGCAAATTCGTTCGAAAGCAGTAAAGATAAGTTCCATGCGCCAAACTCGGGGTATCGCTTGTGTGCTTCTTTAATTGCCTTTATCTCTACGTCGGTCAACGGTTCTCTACGCTTGGGATCGACATTTGGATTTCTCTGAGGATTTGCCTGAGGGTTCGTGTAGACATTGGATCTTTCAGGCCTCTTCTTTACTTTTTTAACACCTTCTTGTAGGCTTGAATTGTTGTCCTCTTTTTCTCCGTCGTTTTTTTTGAACGTCGTCCCTTTGGACGATTCATCCCCTTTGATCGCAAGATCCGCTGTACAGTGGAGACTGAGGTTTTGTGCCCTGATGAACACTCAAGCACCTTCGATATTTCCTGTGCATCTAGCTCGGGATGGTACTCAGCGGTCTCAACTACCTTGGATACAACATTGTCGCTGGTTTTGTTATGAGGGGTTTTGGGACCCCTTTTGGAATCGAATAGACCGAAAATGCCCATTTCTACATACCGGGGATACCAGTAATAATATGTGCCAAGAGATACATTGAACTCTTCAATAACAGATCGGACTGTTTTCCCATGTTTTGTATGGGCGTGGATCATCTCAAGCCTTCTTTCAATCCTTTCCGATTATTCAAGTTTTTCCGCTTCCATAGCCACCGCCTCGAAAAGTGGTTTGACTATGTATTTTGTTTTTCTGTATTTAAATGTTCTGATAATTGCTGCGGATTAAAGCCGAAGATTTTACTTGTTATAGTACAACCCCATCAATGCCGGGAGCTTTATCTTTCTTTAACTCCCGGAAACATTCCTTGAGAAAATCCGCCGTTAGTAAGTGCGCTAAAGACGTAAACTTACAGGTTGGATCTTCTCTGGCTCGTTGAGTTATGGACCACAGTTTTGTTGACACCTCTCGCCCATCTCTGGGTATGGGGGGTGTGTCCCTGCCTGTCCATCGCACTCCTGCCAGTCCCTTCCCTCCATAGGCATTACCCCACATCACCGGTACTATGAACTGGTCCGACTCCCAGAGTGTCGTCTGTACAGTCTTGCCGTTTATAGGCTTGGGGGTTGAGTTTAATATAGAAGTGGGACACTCTTGTATGTGAAAGGAGTGTCTGAAATGGACAAAAAGTTATTAATATTTAAACGTAAGAAGGCAAAAGAACTACATGAGGAAGGCAGGAGTAACCGTGAAATAGCACGTCATCTACTGGCAAGCAAAAACAGCGTGGTTAAATGGGTGCAGATGGATGAAAGCGAAATATCCAGCGACAACAGAGGCTGGGAAAAGGGGAAATCGAGAAAATACACGCCTGAAACAAAACAGCAAATTATAAAAATAAGAAAAGACTTGGAGAAAGAAGACAGTTATTTTATTGGTTCAAAGGTGGTAAAGAAAAATTATGAAAAACAGACGGGCGAAAAAGTCTCAAAGTCCTATGTAGACGGTGTGTTGAAAGAGGCGGGAATGGTGAAAAGCCCTGAAAAGAAGAGAAAGGGGCGGAGCAAATACATGAAATATCCTGAATATACGCTGACAAAATTAGGCAAAAGCATGATGAGCATTGATTTTATCGGTCCGAGGTATCTCAAAGGCTCTGACAACAGAATAAATTTCCTCTCTTGCAAATACATCCGCCCGGAAAAGAGGGGGATAGTAAAAAGAATTGGGGGACAGACTGCTGAAGAGACGATAACGGTATTGAAAGAAATCTGGAAGAGACACCCTATCCCGGAAATATTGAAAATAGACAACGATTCCGCATTCGGAGCTAATTTGCCGCACAAGAGGCACATTGGCAAACTTGCATTTTTCCTGCTTAATTTGGGCGTTTATCCTTTGTACATAGCTCCGAGAAGCCCGTGGAATAACGGGCAGGTGGAAGGATTTAACAGCGTTTTTTCAAAGAAATTCTGGAATAAACTGCAATTCAGCGATGAACAGGAGATTGACGTCAAGATCAAGGATTTTAACGTCGCTTATGAGAAGTATTCGCGCTTAGTTTCAAATAATCCGGAACTCAAAGAGAAGGACATTAAGTATATAGATGATTTCAAGGAAGTGAATCTGGAAAATAAGTGTGTCGAACAATTCAAGGCGGACAAAATCTATTTTTTGCGGATTGTGAGGCGAAAGAACGATAAGGGCAGTGATAAAGAATACGGATTCATTGACATTCTGAAGCAGGAGATAAAATTGCCAAAAGACCTGATCAACTTGTTCGTATTTTGTATTTTGGATCTTAAATCAAAGCTTCTTAAGATTAATATCGAGCTGGATGATGGATCTTTGAAAGAGATAAAATCTATTACATTCGTAATAAAAAATGTTATATGGGATTAGGCATAGTTAATAACATAAAGGTATGTCCCAGTGTCCCACCTTCATTCCAAACTCAACCGATAGGACATACTCCTGTAAGGAGAACACTCTGGGTCTCCCGAGTTCCCATAATATCCGTTTGATACCGTGCCACGGTCTTAGACCCCGCCGGGCTCGCATCGCCTTGCCATGTCCCAATAAGATTATCGGCGATGAGAGTACTGCCTTCCGTCAACAAGACAACGTCGGCCTCCGGGACAATAAATATTTCAGGGCTGGATTCCTTCACTTGCGTTGCGGCCCAGTATCCCATTCCCCTGGCTTCACCACAGCCTGTTACCAGGTTGGGCGCAAGGTTCAGTTCTGAGCTGGCGGCTAACCTTTCCTCAGGTTGGATTTTCACCAACTGGCGAGTATGAATTTAGCTCGGCACGCCTGTAAATCCTGTAAATCAGGTCAAAATACCCTGCTTTTTGAAGTGGATACGATAAGATGATAGTTGGACATCCACTTTGTTTTTATTTTTACTGCCTTTTGGCCTACCTCTTCCTCTTTTTGTAGAGGAATCGCTTTTATTTTGCTTATTTTTATGATCTTCTGCAATAATTGCGTTTTGTGTCGTTTTTTTTATCTTCAGAATGAGTCATCTGCTGGGTTATCAATGGGTAAGAGGTTCGCTGCTTTGTACTTATCAATGATAATGTAAAAAAATCTAAACCTGGCACCGTTTTTCCATAGATGGATGAAAAAAATCGATTGAGGCCATACGTCATCTTTCCGGCTTTTGTTACAACCGTTTCATCACCGACAAAGATAAATGGTTCATCCTCATCCAAAAAATATTGACGAATCAAACACCAATGAATTTTTTCCCATGTGATTTTGGTATTGAAAAAACGTTGAATCGTGCGGTAACTACCACCATCATCAGTCCAACGTGATATTCCAAGCATGGTTACTCGCCCGGTCATGGTTAACATGGCGGTTACAATTGTTTTCAAACGGTTCAATGTTGTTGCGTCTAAAGAACTATTTAAACACGATAAAATAGTCAATGTATTAAACATGGTATCCCCTTAACATAACATACTTAAGTTATATTCCTAAATAATTTATTAGTATAGATCTCGTTAAAACAGTTTTTCCATTAAGCGCATTATGGTGCTTGCTTCAGCTTTACCATAATCCAGATCGGAAGAGCGTCGTGT
>CBDAFQ010000182.1:0-17427 GCA_965195275.1 uncultured ANME-1 euryarchaeote
TTAAATTATGGGGTCTGAACACAGCGATAAAGAAGCACTTGAAGGTGTAAATCGTGTAGTTATAAACGGTGTTTCATGCTATCAATCTGCGTTCAACGCTACTACCAACACTACACGCGACTACAAGAATTATCTGCAAACTGTTATCTCGCTGCGTAAGAGCAGAGCAATAATATCTGTTTTTACCTCTGATCAAGATGAGGGGCGGTGCACATTCTACCGGGAAGAAACTCATGGACATAACCGAAAAAAAAAAGCCTTGTGGTCAGCCCTGCTTAACTTGACAATGTCCGATTAACCGCAGAGTTCACAGAGAGCGCAGAGGTTACAGAGTAGCTATGACCTTTTATCTCCTTCACAATCTGAGCCAATTTTATTACCCCTTGATATGTTGGTAAAAAGTTACCAATACATAACGTTTGAAAAAATCCGCACATGGAACTTTATCTGCGAACTCAGCGTTCTCTGCGGTGAATGAAATGTGACAAAGTCAAGTTAGGGAATGTTTCACTATTCTTTCAACCTTTTCAAAATTTCTTTAATTGCCTTTATTTCCATTTCGGTCAATGGTTCTGTATGCTTAGGATCGACATTTGGATTCCTCTGAGGATTTGTCAGAGGGCTCGTGTAGACATTGGTTCTTTCATGCTTCTTCTCTACTTTTTTAAAATGTTCTGGTAATTGCTGCTGGTTAACTTTGAAAATTTCACTTGTGTTATAGTACAGTTATATTTTATATAGTGCTTGTTAGAGTAAACTTATACTTTGTGCAGGTATACAATTATACTTTATATAGTTAGACTTCATATCATTATACAGTTATACTTCATATATAATAAAAAAAATGGATAATCTCGCTGTCTTTAGCTTTTCACGTTCATCCCATCAGATGGATGAAAGCGCCGAGGAGGGGCGCTTTATAAATACCCAAACAAATAGGAGGTGAAAAAGAAAAAAAAATGAGAAACCATATGAAAAAAGTTATAGCTCTCGCGGTGCTCGTAATCGTTGTGGGATCAGTAATTGTCGCAGGGGCAAAAGATGCAGATCCACAAAAAGACTGGCAAGAAATGTGCGGAAAGGCAAATGGATTGATTTGGGATGCTGTCTGTGAACTTTTGGACCGAGTGATAGCTTTGGAGGGCAACTTAGGTACGCTGGATACAAAGGTGAATAAAGAAGTAGCATCATTAGTGACGGCTGATGACGGTCTTTCCTCGGACATAACTACGCTGGATACAAAGGTGAATAAAGAAGTAGCATCACTAGTGACGGCTGATGACGGTCTTTCTTTGAGGATAAGTGCGCTGGAAAAATTGGTTCTGACACTTGAGAACGGGCCCGATTAACTTACCACCGCCGAGGTATCAGAAACCGCAAGGGAGGTTCAGGAACTGTTCTGGTCTGAACACGCAGACGAAAAGGGCAAGACAGCTTGCATTCACTAACTTAGTAAAACCGCGCCCATAAAAACGCCTGAAATACCGCTCGCTCATCACTGACTCTGCACTATTAACCGAAAAACATTTTTTTTTTGCACTTTTTTGGAATCACAACCACTCGCTGCTGACGAAACGGTGAATATCAAAATCTTTCGCTTTACAAATTTTCCTCCTTCTGCTTTCTTCATCATTGATAGACCAACTCGAGAATAAGTTCTAATCCTGAAGATTTAAAGTTTGTTGGCTCTATAAGAAGAGCCCTAGGCGGGCGTTCATCCAAATGTCTAAAGCCTACCCCATTCTTACCATTTCATTTGACAAATAAAGGGTCAATACATCGCGAACTCTTTTTGATATAATTACATCCATAAAAGCATCCTTAGTGATACGTTATGGCTGTTGAGGAACAAGAGCGGAGTGATTCCATAAATATGTATATTAGAGGCGATAAGCCGGCGAATAATTGTAGAGACATGGGTAGGTAAAAGACATGGCTCTTTACATGGGTAAGTAGGTTCGAAAACGGCGAGGAGGAGTGGTACAAATCCTAGTCAAAGGCACCTAAAAACCAGGGGAGAAAAACGCGCAAAGAAAATGATGCGCCTGGGAGAAAGTATACCTATTGCAAGCATACCATAGTTATATATGTAACTTGTTATTTGTGTTTATGGAGCTAAAGATGTTGGGTAAGCCGATAGAGACTTTGTTGGTGGAAGACAATCCGGGTGAGGTGCGTCTAACGCAAGAAGCACTCAGGGACGGTAAGATGCAAAACAACAGTCCAGACATCATCCCGCTCGATTTGAACCTACCGAAAATTTCTGGTTTACTATTGTGAAACTGCCACCAGATGGAAGAGTGGAATGAAGAAAATGACAGATAAGCAGATCAAAGTTCTACTGATTGAGGATGATCCTGGAGACGCCCGCCTGATACGGGTGATGATGTCGAAAGCGGATGCCCCTACGTTCACTATGGAGCACGTGGATATGCTCTCGACAGGGTTAGAACGCCTCACAGCAGGTGGGATAGATGTGGTTCTGTTAGATCTCGGACTGCCGGACAGTTCGGGGTTGGACACCTTCATCAAGGTGCATGCTCAAGTACCAGATGTCCCAATTATAATGCTCACCGGTCTCGAGGATGCTACACTTGCAATTAAGGCTGTGCAAGGGGGTGCACAGGACTATCTGTACAAGAACAAACTGGATGGCGAGTTACTGGTACGCGCCATACACTATGCCATTGAGCGCAAGAAGATGGAGGAAGCACTGCGAGAGAGCCAGGAGAAATTCCGTGCCCTTGTTGAGACAACCAGCGACTGGATATGGGAAGTGGACCAAAAAAGCAGCTACACCTATGTCAGTCCGAGGGTCAAGGACCTGCTGGGATATGCACCTAAGGAAGTGCTCGGCAAGACGCCTTTTGACCTGATGCCTTTCGATGAGGCGGAGCGCGTGTCCGGGTTATTCCAAGATATTATTGATTCCGGAAAGCCGTATTTTAGTTTTGAGAACACCAACCTGCACAAGAACGGCCGATCTGTATTGCTTGAGACACGCGGAGTGCCTTTCTTTGATGCGGGCGGTGCGATTATGGGCTATCGGGGCATTGACCGCGACATCACCAACCGCAAGCGAGCGGAAGATCAAATAAAGAAAGCGCTAAAAGAAAAGGAGGTGTTGTTGCGAGAGATACATCATCGCGTGACGAACAACCTTCAAGTTGTTTCGAGCCTGCTCAATATGCAAGCACGAGCTGCTAAAGATAAAAACGTAAAGGATATACTCTTGGAATCCCGGAACAGGGTAAATAGTATGGCTCTTATCCATAGTCAATTATATGAAAGCGAAAGCTTATCAGAGATAGATATAAAGGACTTTATAAATAAATTGTTGGTGCAATTGTTCCAGAGTTATCCCGTTTCCGATACGAAAATCACTCCGATCGTTTATGTAGTGGATTATCCACTTCCAATATCTCTTGCAGTACCGGTGGGGTTAATTGTGAATGAACTTTTGGCAAACGCATTTGAACATGCTTTTGTTAACAGGAAGGAAGGTAAGATAGAGGTTAGTCTCAGTATATCGGAAAATGGCGTGCTTGATCTGACAGTCAGCGATGATGGCGTTGGATTACCAGAAGGATTTGAAATCAATGCAAATGAAACACTTGGTCTGCGCGTGGTAAAAATCCTGGCTGAAGGTCAGTTAGATGGGCATCTGGAGGTCATCAGTAAAGACGGGACAACATTTAAGATAGAATTTAAAATATAAAATGAAAAGCAATGGTGAGTTCAAGTATAGAATATTCGATAGATTTTGACGCGTATATCCACACCACCGGACCAATAAGAAATGAGGCATGCTCATTCACCGAAGCGATAGCGATGATACCAGCGCCATAGCGGCAACACCATAATAAGTCTTTATGCATAAATGCGAACCATTGTAAAAGTCATAAATTAGAAGTATTCTCTCAGAAGAGAGCAGCGATAGGCAAAAGCGGAAGGCGAAGAAAACGAGCAAGTATGCACACCGATTCACTTCGGATGTAATAAATAAATAAAAAAGAAAGAGGTAAAAAACGAACCTCTTCTATTCCATTAGTTTCTTAAGTGGCGGAATAATCCGTGGATACCCAACCGCCATCATGTGACATCCAGCAGCCGGTGTACCTTTCAGATGCTCCAGGAACCCGGTAAAGAATTCTATGTTGACTCGGTCAACCTCTTCCTTCTTCTTCTCCTTGTCCTTTATCGCTTTCGTCGCTCTCATGGCTTCCAGGTAATCAGGTGGCACATCCACACCCGCAACATATTTATCGAAGAAATCCGCCTGTCCGAAAGTCCTTGCCGGAAATATCCCAACCAGAATCGGGACATCTACTTTACCCAACTCGTCAAAGAACTTATCCAGAACGTCAGTGTAGTAAACGACCTGAGTTTGTAGGTATTCTACGCCGGCATTGATCTTTCTCTTCACTTTTCCCACTTCCGCCTTCAAGTGTGCTGCTCCTGGTGCCGCGGCACCGCCTACATGCAGCTTCGGTGGGTTATGTATTTCCTTACCTCCAAGGTCTTTGCCCTCGTCCACCATTGTCCGTATCAGTTGTATAAGCGTGGTTGAGTCCAGGTCGAATACCGGCTTTGCATCTGGCGTATCACCCAGAGATACGTGGTCGCCCGCTAACGCTAAGATATTCTTCAATCCTAAGGCACCGGCGCCAAGCACGTCTGATAGAAGCGCCATACGATTCCTGTCCGAACACCTCAACTGGTAAACGCATTCCATACCCGTCTCTTTCTGGATTAGATATGACGCTGCCATACTGTTAACATAAGCGAAACTCTGCGGATTGTCCGTCACATTACAGGCTACCACCATACCCACCAACTCTCTTGCCATCTCGATCGGCTCGTTAACATCACCCGCTTTCTCCGGCTCTAACTCGCCTGTGAAGACGTACTCCCCCTCTCTCAACTCTCTCATCAAATCACTATAAACTTCGTCACCCATTTTTTTTATCCTCCTCATTTACTCATCAAGCTTTGGCTTCGGACCGAATGTAACAGCCATCATCCCCTTCATAGCACCTATACCGGCAGCAAAATCAATCTTTACTGGCTCTTCCATCTCGAACAGGCGTGGTCTCTTTGTTTTACTCCATTCATGTGGGTCTCGTATACTTGTGAATTTGTCGAGTTCGTCAAGTTTCTCCATTCGCTCATATATCTTCACCCAAGCGCAGTCCTTATTCTCGTCTATTTCACATTTATTACCCTCTCTCACTCCTCCACAAGGACCGTTCATCAATCCCTTTCCGCACGCGGTCAAAGGACAGATACCCGCTGTTTTGCCTAATTCACACATTCCGCATGACTGACAGGTCTCCTTGAACTTCTTAGGACCACCGCCTACAAGCCCTATTGCATCGTTTGCCGGTATTACTGACTTCGCAATCCCCATTTTCTCGTCCATGTATTCGGTCACTACTTGCACACCATCACCACAACTCATTACTAAAAGAGCATCGCGATTCTCAAGCTCTTTTCGGTTCTTTTCCAGATATACCCCACTCTTCTCAATATCACAAGCTTGAATACTGAACGGCAGGGGCATTTTGAAGACATCCTTCCCTTCTTTCGTAAGATTCTCAGCCATCTCATTTACCGCTTTTGTGTCTCCGGTACGATAGAACGTAGCACATCCGCCACATCCCATTACTACTACCTTCTGTTTCCCTTCGAGATAACCCAGAATCTCTTCCATAGGCTTTTTCTCTTGTGCTATCATATTATAACCTCCATTACATATCTAGAGAACAGGAAGCTATATAAAAGTTTCTATTTTTACGTCCTAGCCTATAAATTTGGATTCATGAATAAAAGCATGTACAGCCCCATCAGCACCAGTATAACTCCCGAAATCCTTTTAATACTCACACTGTACTTATTAAGCCGTTTTAATGAGAAGCGGGAAGTATATGCAATAGCAAGTAGCGGTATCCCCAATCCAAGAGAATAGATGGCTAAAAGAATGGCACCGTAGAGTATGTCACCTTCCACAGCAACAATCGCAAGTATCGTACCCAGTATTGGACCGACACAGGGAATCCAGATAATACCCAGCGAAAAACCGAATATAAAGCCTCCTGCGGTACTTCCCGCGTTTGTCATAGAAAAATTCGTGCTTAGCCCGGTATTTGGTATGATCCTGCGGATATTTTGCTCTATTACATCAAAGAGCATACAGAGCCCCAAAAATATGATTACTATCCCCCCTATTGTATAAAGCATAGTACTATACTGTTGAAATACGGATCCAAAGGCAGAAGCAAGCACCCCCATCAGAGTAAACGAAGTGGATAGTCCAATAACGATAGTAATGGGCATATATTTGCCCGTTTTGGTCGAATATGCCGCGATTAGTGGGATCACAGGAAGTATGCAAGGCGACAAAACGCTTAATATACCAAAGGCAAAGGCGATAAGTGGTGACGGTGCACCCATCATTTCACATGTCTCCTCCGGGCCCAAAGCCCGCAGATAAAGAGCGATACCAGGATGGTCACCACACCAAATCCGGGCGTCTGCTTTTGTGTCGTTTGCGGTGAATCTGATGATTCAAGTACCTTCTGCATCTCTCCCATCAGCGTATCGGAATCGCGGTAACCAACAATACGGTGTACCTCCATACCTTGTGAGTTCGTGAACACAATTGTTGGGACGTAGCGAATACCATATTGTCTATCAAGCACACTTGGCCTTGGCTCGTCAGTAGAGACGTCAATGGGGACGAAATTTTTCGACATGTTAATCACCCGTGTATCAGCAAATTCCCCTGTCAGCTTTACGCACGGAGGACATGTCTTGCTATGGAAAAATATCATTGTTGGTTTGTTTTGGGACTTTGCAATTTGCATACCCTCTTGATCATCATGCCATGCTATTTCCGGTTGTGCATTTACGCCCGCAGCAGCTAACATCGCTATGATCAGTGCGGCGAAAACGAGTGCGGTTATATCTCCTCTCATTATTTCTATTACCCTCTTTAGTAACTGCATCTTTTTGTTTATCGGAGTAGTATATATAAGATAAGTTTAACAAGGTTAATGGTATAGAAAGTGATAAAGACCATGACACTACCTCTGCCGGATGTGCAAGCGAGCAGTCCAGACATAAAGATAAACTTGACGCGGGTGGGCGTAAATAACGTGAAGAAATTGGTAGAGGTAGCGAGGCCAAACGGTAAAAGACCGGTAATCCTCATATCCGAGTTCTACATCTATGTGGACCTTCCAAGCGATATAAAAGGTGCAAACCTGTCAAGAAATTTCGAGGCAATGTACGAAGTGCTGGAAGAAGCGCTTAACATGCCGATATACGAGGTGGAAGAGTTATGTAGTGAAGTAGCGAGGAGAGTGCTCCAGCTCCACGAATACGCTTCTACCGCCGAAGTAGGTATGAAATGTGAATATATGCTAAAAAGAAGAACGCCGGTGATGAAGATTTCCTGCCAGGAGCCTGCAACTATCTTCGCAGAGGCAAGAGCTGTTCGCACCGATAACAAAGACGTGAGAATAAAGAAAACTGTAGGCGCGGAAATTGTTGGGATAACCACCTGTCCATGTGCACAGGAACTAATGAGGGATAAAGCCGCGGAAGAGTTAACGAAGAGGGGGGTCTCAAAAGAGGATACGGCCACTTTTTTGGATGCTGTGCCTTTAGCAACACATAACCAGAGAGGTAGAGGTATAATATCCCTGGAAGTGAAAGATGATATAAAACTACCTCTGGGGCGGATAATAAGTATAATAGAGCAGTCAATGAGTGCAAAAACATACGAAATCTTGAAACGGCCGGATGAAGCGGAAGTCGTTGCAACTGCGCATAAAAAGCCCATGTTTGTTGAAGATTGTGTTAGGGAGATGGCGAAGCGAGTGGTAGAAACATTTAATGAGCTCCCTGATGACTCTATCGTTACCATAAAGCAGATAAACGAGGAGAGTATTCATCAGCATGATGCCGTTGCGGAGCGAATTGCTTCTATCGGCGATCTGCGCAGGGAGCTAAAAGAAAGCGATGCCGGGGTGGCCTAGTTGGTTAGGGCGCTGAACTCATAATTCAGAGGTCGCGGGTCCGAACCCCGCCCCCGGCATTATCTTTATGCTATTTCTCTTTTTCCTTCACATAAATCGTGTCCCCTTCCTTCAGCTTGCTGAGGAAAGACTTAATTGGGGGCGTGAGTGGTGGGAATGAGAGAACCATATTAGCGCCATCGAAGGACTCCCCCGTGGGGCCGTATTCCTTGCTGTCATCCAATCGTATACCCATTACCCCGCAATTCGCCCGGGACATGTTTGTAACGCCAAGTATGCCCTTTTTAACTGCCCCCTCTGGCAAATTCTCGGGTACTAGTGTCCCTGCTTCATCGGAACTGCCCTTAAATAAAATCAGCATACCAGGAACGCTAAAATGCACATTCAGCTTCCCTATTGGCCTGTTAATCAATCCCGTAACCTTCCTGAAATACCAAAGAGTCCTTGGTGCTTCTTTATGAAATAATTCCACCTCAAGTACCGCCTCACTTTTGACTCCAACTGTCCTTACTGAACCCATATCCATAATATCCATTGTCAACGCTGGTGACTGGTCTACTACTACCGCGTCATCATCAGTATTCCCCTCTCTCACCTGCTCAATGTTTTCACGCTCAAAAAACTCTTCCACTTCCTTTTGCGTATGCCCCACCATCATCATCCACTTCGGCTCAGTCATGGTGTAAATCGTATCGCCCTGCTTTGCATAATCTATCAAGTCCCCGCCCTGGATTATCTCGCCAAACACGTTATGGGAGGTGTGCGGTAGTCTGTTCCCTTTATATGCATACACTTTCCCCTTCTCAGCTCCTTCATTTCTTACCGTCAGGTAATATTTCGACCGATACCGAATGCTCTCAATGGGTAAACTAAGCCCCTTTACAGATTCCGAAGCTAAATAGCTATGCGTATAATCATCTATGTTGAAGGTACCATCTCGCGTGAGAGATAAAAAGTGTTCACTTGACATTGGTGCTTCTTGGAGGAGTTTTACTTTTGCATAGGTGAATATCTCCTGCCCTTCTTCTATCTCGGTATTCATGTCCGTAGTGACAAAGCCAACTCTCTCCGCCTTTGTCACGATAGGATTTATCTCCTCTATTTCATCACCTTCGTCCAAATCAGAGATAATACTCCGTCCCCTCGTTAGTCTTCCAATTACGGCATCTGAGCCTGTACCATACGCAGCTTCATGCGCTCGCTTACTTATCATAAGGTAGGTCATACCGGGATCAACGCCGCCGAATCCAAAAAAGACATCCCACTTCTTGTAGCTATGCTCGCTTTTTTCAACATTTAGATTTGATTTTATGGGCCCAATAGCGGTTATAGCCTCACTCTTCCAGCCTATCTTGCCGCTTTCACTACACAACCTATTATAAACGTCAAGGAAAAAAGAGATAGCTTTTGTATCTTTTCCGCTAAAAATCTTTATCCTCGCCTCGCCTTTCGCTGTCTTCAATGAAAATTCATTTTTCAATTCGCTTCGCTCTTTCTCGGAGATAACCCCTATTATGCTACCTTGCCTGTATGCACCATCTAACTCTTCGATAATCTCGCCTAACCTCTTGCTTCTAACTTCTTGAGGCTCGCCATTAAAAGTAATTTTCATAATGTTACATCTATTGTGAAGATAATTCTTAAACTTTTACTTTTTGTTTCATAATTTATCTATGGAGAACTCGAAGACACAAACGGCGAAGATAAAGGTTAAAGTAAAGCAAATATTCAAGAACTTGCCCTTACCTGTTTATCAGACGGAAGACTCCTCAGGCTTAGATTTATATGCTGCTATTGGGGTCCCCATACACATTCAACCCGGTGAGATAAAGCTTATACCCTCGGGTATAATGTTGTCTATCCCTTCTGGTTATGAGGGTCAAATTAGACCAAGAAGTGGCATAGCTTTAAAATACGGGATTACCGTCTTAAATACCCCCGGGACTATTGATGCCGATTACCGAGGGGAGGTGAATATTATCCTTATCAATATGGGCAAGCAAACCTTTCGGATTAATAGTGGCGATCGCATTGCTCAGCTTGTCTTCAATCGCGTAATAAAAGCGGAATTTGAGTTAGCGGAAGAGTTGGATGAAACTCGGAGGAATGATGGCGGATTTGGGCATACAGGGAATTAAAAATAGTGCATAAAAGCTTTATAATCTATCAAATCTTCACCTAAAGAGGATGCTAAGATAAGATAAGATAAGATAAGATAAGATAAGATAAAATAAAATGAAAGTGGAATTGCTTAGAGTAACAGAAGGCGGGATAAGTCTGGTTGCCGATGCGTCGAAGGTAAGCGGTGTTTCTTCGACACGAGGCGCAGAAGAGATAATAGCGCTAAATACAGATAACGATTATTCTTCGGTGCTAGAACATATCTATTTCACCTTTGACATATCTGAGATAAGCGTCGCTCTCAGTAGAGAACTATTAGAGCACCGGATTGCCAGCCACACTGCGAGAAGCACGAGGTATATAGAAGAAAAGGGGTTTAGCTACTATATTTCAGAAGAGTTAGAGCAAGAAGGGGCTGCAGCGGCGATTTACCGTGATGCTATGGCGAGTGCTAATGCGGCATACACAAAGTTGAGAGAGCTCGGCATTGCAAGAGAACAGGCGAGATATGTATTACCGCTGGCTTTGCACACTCATTATGTGGTAACGATGAATGTTCGCAGCTTGATAAACTTCTTCATGCTTAGGCTATGTGTGAGAGCGGCGCCAGAAATCCGTGCGCTGGCCATGCGCATGTATAAAATATGTATGGAAGAATACCCTCTTATTTTCTCATCGGTCTGGTGCAGGGGATTCACACTTGGTGTATGCCCCGAGAATGAAGTCAGACCCAAAGAATGCCCATTCAAAGGGATATTGCCGAAGAAGCGTGAAATAAAGGTTAAATTTGAGCGGCAAGCGAAGAGTATAATAGAGAAGGAACTGGCAACATACCAAAAAAAAAGCGGATACTTTTTAAAGTCATAAAATCCTCTTTAAATGGATATGGGAGAACTCGTGCGAATAGTGGAAGAAGGAGCGGTAGTGTATAAAGAGCCGATAGTGCTAGAGGGGCTGCCGGATGTGGGGTTGGTGGGCACAATTGCAGCTTCTTACGCTGTGGAGAAGATGGGCTATAAGGAAATAGGTTATATTGAATCAGATTTGTTTCCGCCTGTTATGGTAATACACAAGGGCAAATTGAAGAGCCCTTTTAGAATATATGGCGATGAAAACGTAGTAATAGTATTATCCGAAGTTGCGATACCGCCAGACGCTATTTATCCGCTGACCGAGGCTTTGGCCGATTGGTTTAAGGCTATTAACGCTAAACTCGTTATCTCGATAACCGGGCTGCCTGCAAAGGATAGGATGGATATAGAGAAGCCGGAAGTGTTTGCCGTTGGTAACAACGAAGAAGCGATGAAGAAGCTGAAGGATAAGCAGGTGGATCTACTGGAGGAGGGTTTTATCGCCGGGACTTACGCAATAATGCAACGGGAATGCAGCAAGAAGGATTTGAGTGCTATTGCCTTGCTTGCTCAGTGCTACCCGGTATATCCCGACCCTGGTGCTGCAGCATCGGCAATAGAATCACTTGAGAAATTCTTAGAATTAGGCATAGATGTGGCAGAGTTAAATGAGCGGGCAGAGGAAATAAAACTAAAAGCTCGAGATCTTATGCGACAAACAGTGCTCTCTGCTCCAGAGATGCAAAAGGCGGTAGAACAGGACATTCCTATTATGTATCAGTAAGTATGTAAGTAGGAACTAAAAATTTAGTAACAATAAAACGTTATAATATTAGGGGAGGTGGAAGAACGGTAGAGAAATGGGAATAGAAAGCGGGATAATAAAGGCGATGTGGGGCTGTGATGGCAATTTAGAGCCATTATACGATGTAGAAGATAAAGGGTCCGAGATACTTGTTACTTTTGACTTGCCTCGAGTGAAGAAAGAAGACGTAGAAATAAATACAACAGAGGATACCGTAGAGGTAATAGCGAAGATGAGCAATACCGTTTGCTGGGAGCGGTGGGGTAGTATCCAGAAGCGAATAACATTTCAGGCATTCAAGAAGCAGATACGGTTTCCGGTCCATATAGACCCTGAAAAAGCAACTGCTTCTTTTAAAAATGGAATCCTCAGAATAAATTTACCTAAAATGAGAAGAGCCGTGTTGATAGGTATAGACTAACTCTTTTTTACATGTGTACTAACTTGACACTCTCACATTTCATTTACCGCAGAGAACGCTGAGTTCGCAGAGAAAGTTTCATGTGCAGATTTTCTTGAATATTTCCACACTATATCCTCTGCGCTCTCTGTGAACTCTGCGGTTAATCTGACAATGTCAATCCAAATATTAGACCGTTAAACAACATTCATAGAAAAACCTAACCACCTCGCAGAATGAGTGATCATGCCAATTGAGATGACGTCAACGCCTGTGGAAGCGAATTCTTTTATGTTATCTATGTCCATCCCACCAGAAGCCTCCACAATCACCCTATCACGAACTGCTCGCTCATTTAGCAACTTTACGCACGTCCGTACTTCCGCGGCTGACATGTTATCCAGCATAATTATGTCAACATCCAATCCCGCTACGCTTATTGCATCTTCTACACTTTCAACCTCCACTTCGATTTTTCTTGTAAAACTCACCTTCTCTTTTGCCCGTTTTACCGCGCTATCCAGTCCCATCAGCTTTATATGATTGTCTTTTATTATTACCGCTTCGTATAATCCGAATCTATGCGGGTCGCCGCCGCCGATAGCTATTGCTTTCTTTTCGTATTTTCTGAATCCAGGCGTCGTTTTCCTCGTTCCTGCAACCAAAACACGCTCGTTTACCGCCCTTACCTCATTTACACATCTATCCGTTAAAGTTGCAACACCACTCATCCGGCCCAAGAAATTAAGCACTAGTCTTTCCGCCTTCAATATCTTCGCACCAGCGCCACTAATAGTCAAAATAATATCGCCACTTTTTAGTCTCGCTCCATCCTCAAATTCGGTGGAGTACTGAACACTTAAGTAGTCAAATATCTGTTTCACTTCCTCTAAACCTGCAAGGACACCTTCTTCCTTCACATGTATCTCCGCTTTACAAGATGTATAAGGTACTATCTCTTCGTAATCCTCATGCCCTACATCTTCTTCCAAAAAAGCCTCTATCTCTTTCAACAGCATTTGCAGCAAAAATTTTCCTTCTTTATAAATAAAGAACGTTACATTTTTAGTAAAGGTTTCTAGTTACAAAAAAGTTTATGGTGAAAATAAGAGTAGGTGTAGTCGGCTGCGGTTCGATAGGAAGTGAGATATGCAAGGCGATAGACAGCGATGTAGCGAGTGGGCTGGATTTAGGTATGGAACTGAAATTTTTAATTGATAAGAATCCGGCAAATATCGAGCGGTTATGCAAAAGCCTGACGAAGACGCCTAATATACTAAAATATAATAACACGGAATTGGATAAGGTTTTAGATACTGTTGACTTAGTAATAGAATGTGCATCGCAGGCTGCTGTTCGTGAATTTATAATCCCGGCATTGAAAAAGGGTAAAGAAGTGATGATATTAAGCGTTGGTGCACTGCTATGCGAGTCAGGACTTTTTGAAGAGGTAGAAAGGATAGCGAAGGAAAAAGGATGTAAAGTGCATATCCCGTCAGGCGCCGTAGCGGGTATAGATGGGCTAAAATCCGGTGCTATTGGTGGGATACACAAAGTGGAATTGACGACAAAAAAGCCACCATCGGGATTTGAAGGCAATAGATATGTGAAGGGGCGGGGAATAGACCTGTTATCAATAAAGAAAGCGGAAACGTTGTTCATGGGCCATGCGAAAGAAGCGGTAAAATATTTCCCGGAGAACGTGAACGTAGCAGCTTCTTTGAGTATTGCTGGGATAGGTTCAGAGGCAACGAAAGTGAAAATAGTTGCCGACCCATCTGCGAAGAAGAACGTGCATGAGATTGTGGTAACGGGCGAGTTCGGTAAATTTTTCGTCTGTGTAGAGAACGTGCCTTCAATTGCAAATCCAAAGACGAGCTATTTAGCTGCTCTTTCTGCTATTGCTACTCTTAAAAGCATATCACATCCAATACGGGTTGGGACATAAAAATGGATCAGAGTGAACTGATGAAGAGTTTTCTGGACTTAGAAGACGAGGAAGAAGAGATAGTCGAAGCATGGGCACTTTTTATTGCGGTACAAAAGGTGTTTAGAGACGCAGAAGCGGGTATTATAAGCAAAAGGGAACGGGATAAAGTGCAGCGGGATTTTATCAAGCATATGCGAAAGAATAAGCTGGGGATGCAGGACGAGGAGGATAAGCTAAAAGCACATGAGGTGGCCATAATCAAAGAAGGCGGGGCTAGAAACGAGCTAAAACCTTTAAGCATCTTTGACATCTGGCTTATAGCGGATTTTAAAGATGTCTGCGCCGCGTATGTGGCAGAGGATCTGAGTAGTGTAGATGGCGTTCCTGATAGGATGATAGAGTTCTTGGAAGATCCTTCTGTTGATGGACGAATGAAGGAGCGATTGATAGAAAAAGACATAGAAAAGGGTGAAAAACTTCTGAAAACAGTTATTGTCGATATCCCTACGGATGTGAACGCCCATTTATTACTCGTTGAGCTTTACGATAGGGAAGAGCGACATGTAGAAGCAGTAGCGGAATACGAACGATTTCTAAGCAAGACCGACGATGAAGTCGTGTGGGCGAATTATGGACACTTCCTGGAGAAGAGAGAGAGATATGCTGATTCGCTTGATGCGTTCAAAAATAGTTTTGCTCGTTGTGAGCGTGCAGGGAAAGAAGAGTACCGTGGGTTTTTGGATGCGATGAAGGACTCTATAGATCGAGTGGAGCGAATGAAGAACTTAGAGGGCGAGGCAGCGATAAAAGCGCGAGAATATCAAGAGGCAGAGTGGTTGATAGATGATATAAGAGAATTCGCAGAGAAAAGATTTGAGAAGGAATTAGCGAAAGCGGAGGCTGAATACAAAGAGGAGCGGGATCTGGAAGTGATTATGCTAGAAGATGCTTTCGATTTCATAAACTGGTTTGTGTTCAAAAGAAAGCTTAAGGATGGTAAGACTCCGGGACTGGTATATGCAGAGGAGAACGGGCTTAGCAGTGACCTAATGGAACGGATAGAAGGGCTTGGTAACCCCGTAGCAGGCAATTTTGAGGTTGTCGGTGTGGCTCATGCCGCCTTTAAACTTATGGTTAAAGACATGGCAACAGACGTGGAATACACGTTGATGGGCAATGTTCCCGAGCTAATTGAGGGGCAAACGTTTGTTGGTAATATATATCCCTGGGCTGATTTCTATCTTACCGGCGGTGGTTTGAAGGTACAAGATGAAGAATCAAGTCAGAGTATAAATAAAGAATAATATACAGAACCTTCTGTAAGGACATGCCAGTAATAAAACTATATAACGCGGATTTGGAAAATCTGACCGGAGTAAGCATAGAACGGATAAAGGAGCGGCTGCCGTTACTGTGCGCAGACGTAGAGCGAATAGAATCTGATAGTCTGGACGTTGAGTTCTTTCCAAATAGACCTGATCTGTTCAGTGTAGAAGGTGTCGCCCGTACTATGAAACAATTTCTGGACATCAAACCGGGCTTGGCAACGTATAATGTGGCTAAATCGGGAATAGAGATGGTCGTGGAGACTTCCGTACTGGAAGTGCGACCGTATATTGTTTGCGGAGTAGTCAGGGACTTGCATTTCGATTCGAGTACAATAGAATCGTTAATGCTCTTACAAGAGCATTTACATCGCGGTATAGGCAGAAACAGGGCGAAAGTTTCGGTGGGTGTGCATGACCTGGAGAAGGTGAAACCACCGTTTCGGTATCTCGCCGTTGACCCAGGGTTCTCTTTCGTTCCGCTCGACTACGAGGAAGAGATGAGCATGGCCGAGATATTAGAGCGGCATCCAAAAGGAGTTGCATACAAGTATATTCTCGAAGATAAGACAAATTATCCCTTGATTCTGGATTCCCGTGGTGGTGTTATCTCTTTTCCTCCTATTATCAATGCAGAGCGGACGAGGGTAACCGAATCCACAACGGATATATTTTTAGATGTTACCGGCTTGGACGACAATGTTTCAGTGGCACTTAATATAATCGCCTGTGCGCTTGCAGAGCGAGGCGGGCAGTTACAATCAGTGGTTCTTCGTTATCCTGCTGCTGAAATGGAGACGCCTTCTTTAGCACCAAAAACGATGGAGACCTCTGTGGCAGATGTCAATTCGCTTACAGGTTTAGAGTTAAGTGCAGAGGACTGCAAGAACTGCTGCGAGCGGATGGGACTCAGTGCGAAGCTAAAACCGGATGGTCGGTTAGATGTGATAATACCTGCTTATCGGTCTGATATACTCCATCCTTGGGACATAATCGAGGACATCGCTATCGGTTATGGCTATGACCGGATAAAGCCAGAGATTCCCGGCACGATGGTTATAGGGGAAGTGCACCCAATAGAGGATAAGAAGCGACAGGTAAGGGAAATAATGACTGGTTTGGGCTATTTTGAGGTGCTAACGTTCACGCTGACCTCAGAGCGGAAACAATTTGAGCTGATGCGACGGAAGAGACATGAAGAAGAAGTACCGGTAGCATCGCCGATAAGCACAGAGCATACAATGCTTAGAAGTACAATTATGCCAAATTTGCTTGAGATACTTGCGCTAAACCAGCATCGTGATTTACCACAGTATATTTTTGAGGTTGGACCGGTGGTATTAAACATAAAGGAAAAGTACCGGCTTGCTGCTGTTTCAACACATGCAAATGCGAACTTCGCTGAGGTTAGATCGGTAGTGGATTCCGTGCTCAAAGAGATGTGTATGGACGAAGTGGAATTGTCTGAGTCGGAGGATGGTGCCTTTTTAGCGGGTAGAAGAGCGGATATAAAAGTGGACGGCGAGAGTATAGGCGTTTTTGGCGAACTGCATCCCGCGGTAATCCTTAATTTCGGACTTGTCCATCCAGTGGTGGGATTTGAAGTGGCGGTGTGAAAGACGGAAGGAGACGGGAGGCGGGAGACCGGAGACAGGCGGAATTTCTCGTGTAAATCAGTGTAATCTTGTGGTTAGAAATGGGTATATTGATAAGAAATGGGACGGTTTACGACCCTGCGAATGGGATAGAAGGCGAAAAGATGGATATTTTCGTTTGTGATGGCAAAATCGTAGACGAAATAAAGCCGGATGAGATAATAGATGCTACGGACAAGACGGTAATGGCAGGCGGGATAGACGTGCACAGTCATGTGGCAACTTATGGCTTGAACTTAGCGCGATTCACGTTTGGCTTCCCCACTGTGGGTGAGATAGGCTATATTTATGCCGTGAT
>CBDAFQ010000183.1:0-4659 GCA_965195275.1 uncultured ANME-1 euryarchaeote
CACCCAAAATGATTTTGTAATAAATATAATCTAATATACTTTCGCCGGATATATTAATACCGAATCAAAATAAGGGAACTCACAAATAATAATTTGCCAGAACCGTATCATTCTCCAAGGATTTTTAAGACACAGATTAACACAGATTAACACAGATTTAAAGTAATGTAGTGTAATAATTGATTTTTTGATTTTGATTCTATGAACCCGTAAAAACTTAATAATCAGGACTTTAGAGTAGCGTATGTGTAAATCTGCGAAATCCGTGTCTTTGTATGATAAATATCAAAACTTTTTGGGTTAACTATTTACTGTGAGTTCCATATCCTGAACGATGGATTAGTATATTGCCCACGCTTGTAGAAGTTCCGTTTATCATGCCTCTTAAGCCACATCTTACGTGCCTTTTTCGGTGGTGCTGCTCCCACCCCACCAGAGTCATATATCTTCAGCATATCTACATACTCGCTGGCTCCATTGATAACATAAGCCTCTTTTTCCTCTATTGCGAGCAGAACGTATCGATCGCTGCTGCCCTTGACCCCGAATATCTGCTCCCGGTTGATTATCGTCCATATAGCAGTTTGCAGAGCTATTTTCAACACTTCTGATGCCGCTACGTCCGAGATGGCTTTCCACTCGCCATTGTTAATCTCTTTTGCATTTCTGGCAGCATCTAAGTCCAGATTATTGGCTATGTGGGCAGCAAGGCAGTCAGAGATGGTTGCACAGTCCAGTTCGGCAACGGGTATGCTCTGGACCTCGAGTTGCGACCTCGCGAGCTGAATCTCGTCCTCACCCCAGTATCGCCATACTTCTGTCCTTTCAAAGTACTGTATGATGCACTCGGATAGGTATTCGCGAATAGAAACCCGCTGATCCTTCAGTTTAGGGCCAAGGAACGACAACTGCTTCCCAAACTCTCGTACCAGCTCGCGCGCTACCGGTTTACACGGATTCATTAGCACAAATAGCCAGGAAATGTTCATCAATAATACTTAAGACGCGAAGACATATAAAATCCACATGGTATTTGAGCGCAAAAAGAAGAACTACTTACTCTTCAAGAACGAACTTAAAAGTAAGAATCATTATCGCTGCTATCAGAAGTAGAAATGCTATTAGCAGTCTCAATTCGGGAATCAGTTCGGCTATGTCCGACCCGCGTAGGATTTTCTCTGTTGCCAGAACAGAAGGTATAATCACCGGCATACAAATAGGGATAAGGAGAAAAGAGAGGAGTAATGTTTTGCCTTCCGAGAACATCAGGAGCCCAGAAACAAAAGAGCCCGCAAAGGAAAGTCCTGTTACTCCCAGGAAGCAAACAAGCAATAGCAAAGGGAACCTTCCACCTAAATCGAGGTTTAAAAAGATAATGGAAAACGGGATCAAAACGCATTCGACGAGAAAAAGCAGTACGATACCATAAAATATCTTCCCTATAAGGATCGCTATGGGCGAGCAGGGCAGTGTTTTCAAACCACCAAGCGTGCCTCGGTCTGCTTCTCGGGTAAACGAAGTGGTAAAGGTGAGGATACTTGCGAAGAAGAGAATTATCCATAGTGTAGCGGCTGCCACTTCTGGTTCCGCTGTTCCACCACCACTACTCCATGCGAAACTGCAAATCAAGATGGAACCCACTGCGAAAGAAAGTATTGAGAGCACTTCATAAGACCGTCTGAACTCAGCACGCAGGTCTTTCTCCGCTATCCGGAATGCCGCTTGCCAAAATTGTGGTATTGTGGACGGTCCTATGTCCTTTTGCCTATTATCTTCTTTCATCGTCCTGACCTAAAAAGGCATCTCATTGACTATTTCTCCTCTATCGAGCAAAATGCTTTTATCGCAAATCTTCTCCGCCCACTCTATAGAATGCGAAGATATTAATATCACCTTCCCTTTCTGTGTTCTTAAGTACTCTACAAGCACATTGCATGTATTCGTGTCCAGTCCCGTGAAGGGTTCATCGAGTAATATCAAATCAGGGTCATGGATTAACGCCCGGGCGATGTCTGCCCTTTTCCGTAAGCCGTGCGACAATTGCTTTACCGGGACATTATACCAGCGTTTCATACCCAGGGCTTCTACTATATCTAAGAAGCCTTCGCCTTCTACGGAGAATAGTCTAGCATAGAAGAGTAAGTTCTCCCTGACTGTTAGCTCGTCATAAAGGAAGCTCACATGCGTTACTAACCCAATCCTTCTTCTTATCTCGCTACTGCTTTTGAACGCATCATCGCCAAATATCTTCACCGTGCCCGAAGAAGGCGAGATATGTGTGGCGATTATTTTCAGTAACGTTGTCTTTCCCGCACCGTTATGCCCGGAAAAAGCCACGAATTCGCCTTCCGATATGTCCAGGGACACGGATTTCAAAGCTTGTAAGTAGCCATATCGCTTTGATACTTTGATAACTTCCACAGCTACGGTGTTGTTAGACATTTGTCGCCATCCATTATCTATGCGGGGGGCGTGATTTGAACACGCGGACTCCTACGAGACAGGGTCCTAAGCCCTGTGCCTTTTCCTAGCTCAGCAACCCCCGCATCTATTTCTTCTTTTATTTATGTGCTCTATAAAATTTCCGTTTCATTCATGTTTGAAAATTTATCTATGCTTGATTTACTGAAAGACGTTATTTTGATATATTACTTTTGCCGGGCACTGCCGATTTTTTTTTCCCACAGTGAAATTGCTATAACCTTGAATTTCACCGCAGAGCATACAGAGATATTTATATACTTACAGATTATTATTCTATCTATGAAAAGCAAACTGAAATGTCCAAAATGTAACCAAGAGTTTGAGTATAGCTGGATACCGGGGGCATCTCTTTCAAGTATTAGATTGGGGAAGAAGAGATATATGCGATGTCCAAAATGCCATAAATTTTCTTTGTTTAATGTATCGGATACAAGAATTAATGAATGATTTTGTTTCGCTTGCGTATGCGAACGGTATGGAACAGCACTCACTGCAATTTGCGTCCCACCTCATGTCTTTTCAAGATGTTTTCAATCTGTGTTGATACAACCCCTAGTTATTTAAGCTGTGGATTAATAATAAAACTAACACCCAGTAGAAGCAGAAGGGCGATTACAAGAGGGGGTGCGGTATGAACAGGAAACTGCGGATGGCCCATTTTTCAAAGTAGGGTGGCAGGGTTATTGCTTTTTGTAAATAATAGCGAAAAGCTAAGAAGTAACAGATAAAAATAAAAGGAGGTGATATTATGGAAAAAACAGGTGATATTATGGAAAAAGCAGGTGCTGGAACAAGGCTTGTGTCGTATATCATTGATATGATTATTGTAGCTGTAATTGACGCTATCTTGATTTTCATTTTTATGGCTTTCGGTGTTGAGTACCTAGCTGCATCACTTATAGGGCTACCCGTCTCAATTGCGTATTTCACCTATTTCTTTGGAAACGGACAGACACCCAGTATGAAAGTAATGAAGATAAAACTATGCGGAACCGATGGCACATATCCGATAGGATATGGCAAGGGATTTCTCAGATGGATAGGAATGCTTATTTCGGGTCTGGTAATATACATAGGTTTTCTATGGATATTAATAGACAAAGATAAACAGGGATGGCACGATAAAATAGCTGATACATACGTTGTACTGGCGTAAAGGCCAACAAATCACCAAGGATGCCCCGCATTTAGATGCTGTCCCACGATTCAAAACCCCCAAACAATGAAAATAACGCCCGATGGGTTTCTATAACAAAAATGCACCGAAAACTTCGCGAACTAGCTAGTGGTGGGACAAGCACTTAATGCGAGGGCTATCCAAGCATCTTTGGATTGCAAACAATTAGACATATAGAATAAAGATATATAATAATAATAAAACATAGGTATACAAAAGAACTAGAAGATGAAAATAGATAAGAAAATACTCGCTGTGGTAATAGGGTTGGTTATCTGCGTAAGCCTGATAGGGTTGGCTGCCGGTGTAGACCAAAGTACTAGCCCTATCGTTATAGACACAGAGGCCGAGAATTTGGAAGTTACTATCTACAACGTAGATCTCGGCGTTGTCAAAGAATACCGGGCAAAATACATCCCGGCGGGGGTAAATAATGTCCTGTACGAGGGTGTCGCTTCAAGAATAGATCCTACAAGTGTTCGCCTAAAGGCGGTTGATTCCGTGATTGAGGTAGTGGAGCAGAATTACCAGTATGACCTGGTCAACAGGGATAAGATACTGGAGAAGTACATCAACAAAGAGATAAAGGCTTACCTGACCTACGGCGACAAAAAGGATATGATTGAGGGTACACTGCTGAGTTACAGAGGCGATCAACTTATCATGAGAGATAACGAGGGTATGATTCAGATACTAGATTCAAATAATCTGATACTACCTGAGCTACCGGAAGGCTTAATAATGAAGCCGACACTGGTGTGGATACTAAATGTCACAGAGAGCAGGAATCATATGTTGGAGCTCTCCTATATGACCTCCGGTATGACGTGGAATGCTGACTATGTTGTTGTTACAAGCAAGAATGATTCGAAACTTGATTTGAATGGCTGGGTCACTGTTACAAACAATGCAGGCACCACATTCAAGAACACTTCCCTTAAGCTTGTTGCCGGAGATGTGCACCGGGTGCGGGATGAGATTTTTTATACAACTCCTGC
>CBDAFQ010000184.1:0-5043 GCA_965195275.1 uncultured ANME-1 euryarchaeote
ATTGATTTTTTGATTTTGATTCTATGAACCCGTAAAAACTTAATAATCTTTTCGGGACAGTAGCGTCTGTGTAAATCTGTGTCTATGATATTTATCAAAATTGGTAAACTATTTACTGGGGGTTTCCGTAAATCAGTGTAAATCTGCGTCCTAAATTAAATTTATTTATGGGTAGAAGTTATACTTTATTTTATTTTATATACACGGAAAAACTTTAATGGCTCCAATACATTCTTAGCGATATGAGGTGATAAGATGGAAGAGATAATAGACATAAACGAGTTCGCAAAGCTCGACCTGCGAATTGGAAAGATAGAGAATGCCGAAAGAGTAGAAGGTAGCAAGAAGCTAATCAAGCTCGAAGTAGATGTAGGCGATGAAACGAGACAGCTTGTTGCCGGAATTGCCGAAGAATATAATCCTGAGAGTTTGATTGGTAAACTCGTCCCGATTTTAGCGAATCTGAAGCCTGTAAAGCTCATGGGTGTCGAGAGTCAGGGAATGATCTTAGCAGTAGATGTAAACGGAAAACCGATTCTGCTGCATCCTGATAGAGAAGTGCCCGCGGGCAGCGGAGTACGCTGAATGGCATCTGCGCAAAAATCCACCGATTTTTGCGCAGACAATGCAAAATGCAAAATGCAAAATAGAAAGTACAACAGATAGCAATAAGGGGCGTTTCAAAGTAAAAAGAGTTCTTCTTTATACCTTCATCACAGCTAAAATAGCGCTGAATGAATAATATGACACAGGAAAAAGATTTTTTGTTGTATGGACATCGCATGACCGAGTGGCAGCGTGTAAGACCTTTAGCGCAAGCGATAGCGTATTTCGATCCGAAGACAAAAAAGGCATATTCGCATATAGATTATCTCGCTGATGATGTCCGGAGAAGGCTGATACAGAAGCCGGCATTTGAATCTCACAGCCAAAGGGCATATTTCATCGTTGCGCACAACGAACTAAACGAATATAAAGGGCTTACCATGCCATACAGTGATGAGATAGTGGCTGCAAGTGGTCAACCACGGGGATTGCTTTTGAAGGCGCACGGCGAACGAGAGGCAAGAGCGTTAAACGATATAGCCGAAAACGGAGGTAACGTCAAAGCAGAGTATTTCGATGTGGGATTAGCGTCACTTAAACGAGAAGGATCGAAGATAGAGGTGAGACCTATAACTGCAGAAGATGGTGAAATTATCCATTACGGCGTTCTAAGAAGATGGGGGCACGATTATATCCCTTTTATCCGACTTGACCTCTTCCAAATAGTACGCCAGCTCGCCATAATGAAGGGGATTGATCATATTGTGCTTTTGTCCAGTGCCCTGGCGAGATTTGGTAGGGTACTGCGAACAGCCCATGAGCTTGGAATCTACCATTGCTTTACTCATCCCGGGAATATAGACGCTAATGGTAACCTGATTGACTATGAACATGCGATATATAGTGATGAGATTCCGGCGATAAAAGAGAAGATAAAATTAATGTCAGAAAATGCAACGCTATTTAGTGAAGAGAGCTTGCGATTCCGGGATATAGACCTCTTCTTTGGTGGTACTCGTGACGTCATAAGAAAATGCCAGGAGATCTATAAACTCAATCGTGAGGGGTTGATGATGCAGATAAGGTTCTTACGGGAAAACATCGCCTTGTCGGCCGGAATTCCGGCCTTAGAGTCTCTGGCTCATGTGAATATCGGATTTTATGAGGATAGTTTAATGAAACTGCCTATCGGAGATCAGAAGCGGATAATCGGTGCATTTGTTGATGAATATTGCCCTGCGAGTGATCAAGTCAAGGCCCAAGTCTTTTCTGCGCTTGCACGAGCGGGAGAATGGACTGAGGGAGTTACGGGACTCATTTGTGATCCGAAAAATCCGAAGTCCCTGAGGCAGATTTCCGGTGAGTTTATATTGGATTTATGGGATAGGCCGCCACTGAAACAATAATAATGTATTTTTATTTATCAACCTACCATTATATAACTGTGTAAATATTATGGGTAAGAGAAGAGAACTTTTAATAGGCCTACTACTAACAATAGTTATTATCGGTTGTTTGGCTCATACTTCCTGGGGACAGGAGAATGACACAGTCAATGTTTCCCATCCATCTCTAGCAAAGAGTGAATTTAATCACGAAGATATTCTAAATCACGCGCAGAGAAGCCTTGATAGCTCTATAAGTATTCTCAATACAGTTGCTACCCTAATGGGTGTGCTGGTGGGATTATTAACATTAATAGTTGTAATAGGTGGTGCTTTGGGATTTCTCGAATATCGTCGCTTGCAAAAATTTAAGCAGCAAGCAAAGGAAAGTGCCGATGAAGCAAAGGAATATGCAGACGAAGCTAAGAAAGCCGCAGAAGAAGCGAAACCTATCATTGAAAGATTGAAAAAAGCAGAAGAAGAGATTGATACCTTTAGAGAACGCGCTACGCATTTGCCAGCCCTTTCAGAACCCTTCTCAGAAGACCAAAAAAGGTTATTAGATGAATATGGGAAGAAAATAGAATTCCTTGAGGCTTTTGGAGTTCCATTGAAGCCTGAAGATTACCTTAGTCGTGGCGATGACTTTTATCAGAGCAACGAATATGAATTAGCACTAAAAGCCTATGATAAGGCGATAGAGTTAAAACCTGATTATACTGTTGCATGGCATAACAGAGGATTTACACTTGGCAAACTCGGTCGTCACGAAGAAGCACTTAAAGCTTTTGATAAAGCGATAGAATTAAAACCTGATGATGCTCGTGCATGGAACAACAGAGGCGTTGCACTTGGCAAACTCGGTCGTTACGAAGAAGCACTTGAAGCCCATGATAAGGCGATAGAGTTAAAACCTGATGATGCTCGTGCATGGTACAACAAGGCTTGTGCATATTACCTAAAAGGCGACAAAGAAAACGCTCTTAAAAACTTGTCTAAAGCAATAGCTTTAGATGCTAAATATAAAGAAGACGCAAAAAGTGACGATGATTTTAAAAATCTCTGGGACAATGAAGATTTTAAACGGATTGTGAGTTAAAACCATGAAATTCGAGGGAAAAGCCATATATACACAATCTAGGGATATAAAACCTGCACTTATTTGGAATACCACAAAGATATTAAAATCGCGAGGCGGAAATGCAAGAAGGGAGATTGGAAGAAGATGCAGAGGGTTTGATAGAACGAGCTGCAATATTGAAGCGATGGGCAGTAGAAAATAAGACCGTGCTTGACATAGGTGCAGGACCGCTTGCGACTATTGCAGCCCGGGATTTCCATTGCTCGGTCACGAATATAGATATATCCGAGGATGCCTTACGGGATGCGGAGAGAGATTCCGAATCAGAGCGAATCACATTTGAGATATGCGATGCAACTTCACTCTCTTACCCGGACAGGAGTTTTGACGTGGTAATCAGTTACGCCGTTTTGCATCACATTGAACTAGACAAAAGAAGGAAGTTCATTCAAGAGGCGTATCGCGTAGCAAAGGAGAAGTGTATTATAGCTGAATTTACGTCCGAAGGGTTCGATAAAATCCATGCAGTAAGCGATTTCAAGGCGGTTGATCTCGAGTGGCTGGAAAGGGAATTGAATTCGCTCGGCGAAGTGGATAGATATTCAGGGACATTAATGAAGGTTTATACACTTTTTCTTTTTACAAAAGAAAACCAGTACTAAAAGAAAATCCTATTTCTTTGGTCACGTCAAACTTTCTTTTCAAAAGAAAGTTTGTTTGGCAGCCCTTTCCGACAGCCGTATTCTTGGATGCAAAAAGAAGCCACCAAATTACCTAGTTTTCCACTTTCGTATATCCCTTTTTCGTGTAGCAATCCATACAAAAACCCTGCTGCGAACGCATCACCTGCACCTGTCGTATCCACAACATCCGTCGGATACGCATCTATCAGATAGGATTCACCGGTGCTATTAGCGACATAACTGCCGCTTTCGCCCAGAGTCACACATACATTCTTAGCACCGATATTCAAAAGTTTTGTGGCACCTTTTTCATAGTCCTCACTCAACATCAACGATTTTAATTCACTAGCACTGATAAAAAGCACTTCACTACGTGCTATTAGCTCTGCCAAGTCATTAAGCCCGTATTTGAAACAGAGCATACCCGGGCTGAAACTGAGTTTCGATTCTATTCTACGTGCCAATTCGCATTGCAGTTCCAATTGCTCCGTGTTTACAAATGAACTGGTATGCAGAAATCGGGCATTGTTTATCAATTCTATATCTATGTGCTTCATGCCGAGCCGGTCATTCACACCGGGATAGATATAAAGTGCTCTTTCGCCTTCTGCATCAACAAACCCTATTGCAGCACCTGTATAACCCTCTTCTTTTCTTATCTCTGTCTCCAAACCTTCTTTCCGGAACTCTTCCAGAATCAGTTCACCTTCTTCGTCTGTCCCTACAAGACCCACGAAACTTGTGTCAACGCCCAATCGCGATAATGCAACGATAGTATTAGCCGCAGAGCCACCTGGCGCCTTCTTCACATCCAGGATACCCATCTCTTCTCCGCCACTTGCTATTCGCTCCACGATATACAAAACATCATAATTCAAGGCGCCCAAGCCGACCACTTCTTTTACGATCATTTTGAAACGTTTAGAAAAAGTGTTACTAAATAATTACCCTTTGTGATTTACACTTTTTATATATCTCCTTTCTTCTTTCTTCAAAAGTAAAAGAATTAAGAGACATATATCTTTCAACAATTTCAATATATTTGTTTATTCTGGTGGCTCGTGAGCTGCGGATGATAGAACGGAAACGTGATGTAAATGAGCTTTATGAAAGACAGGGGGAAGAGCAACCGTACGATCTGTCGTTTGCGGACGATAAAAGGAATTACGAATTAAAAGATTGGGCGCATATAACTATTTGTTTTGTATAGTTACGCCGAAGATGCAAGATACAGGAGGCGGTTAATGACATTTCCGTTAGCTAAGCAATTGCAGGTTTTCTGTGTAAGTTAGACAGATGCCTTTATATGCTATAAATGCTAATGATATATCTAAGATGTCGGGCGAGT
>CBDAFQ010000185.1:0-4241 GCA_965195275.1 uncultured ANME-1 euryarchaeote
TCATGAGATCTCCTACTGCTTTCCGTAGAATGAGCTTGGGTTAGGCGGACAAGGCAGTAAACAAATTTTTAGAGCAAAAGCGAAGAAATTACAGGATTAACGGCAAATTAGAAAGATTTGGTTGGCGGTTCCAGAGGCTCACATTATATACAATTAAAAATATATGAACTCGATAATATTAGCCCTCGTAGGATTAATACTGTACCTACTTGCATACAAATTCTATGCAACCTTTATATCCAAGAGAATACTACGATTAGATCCGGATAGAGAAACGCCATCACACGAATTGAGGGATGGCACTGACTATGTCCCAACGAACAAATATGTATTGTATGGACATCATTATGCGTCTATCGCTGGCGTTGCGCCAATTATTGGTCCGGCAGTAGCAGTAATATGGGGCTGGCTGCCAGCACTTCTATGGATTGTATTCGGTACTATTTTTAATCATTGGATACATCGGTGTTTTTGCTTTGGGTCGTACAATCGTAGCACCAACATTACAGCTAACTGCAACTGGCGCACCTCCAATATGGCCTTTCTTAATGGTTACCATCTCCTGTGGTGCGATATCGGGATTCCATAGTTTGGTTGGTTCCGGAACTACCTCAAAGCAATTAATTCATTACTGGCGCTACTACATTTTCTCATGGTGTGTTAGAACCATTAGGTGCTTCTTATGGGTTTTGTGAGACATGGGTGACATTAGTTGTAGTAGCATTTGCAATGACTACTTTAGATACTGCAACGCGACTTACACGCTATGCATTAACCGAATTTGCCTATAACAACCATCAACGGTTGGACCCATCAAAAATCTTCTCAGCAACGGCTAAAGACTCATTTTTAGCCTCTGCAAACCTTTTCTCCATTAATCTCCACGAGCCCATATACTATTTAGATTTATCAATTTTTCCCTCTTAACTACTAACAATAGCCTAACGCCCTCTTTTTGATTGAGTTCCGTACTACCCTTACCGCTCCTCAATCTTCAGTTTAGCTGTTTTTATTCGACCATTACGTTTTCCTGCTTGTCCGCTATCAAGCACTATCAGGCATTGTTTCCAGTTTTTTGTCTTGCGCTTCTGGGCGCGAATAAATGTCATATAGTGTTCAAAATTGCACACTATATTTAAAGCTTTCAATAGGGGTGTAAAATTAATTCATGGATAATTAGGAGAGATAGAGTATTGATTACAACTCATTATGGTTGTTATAGTGTGTGTGTGTGCTAAAAATTATTTTTATACTCTGAAATCACGATAGTAAAATATGGCTATAGCAACAAAGACCGTAGCTGTAATAGCCGTCTTGCTACTTGTGACGGGCTTCTCAGCAGGCTGGTTCTTAAGAACTCCTGAAGTTGGAGTTGGAGTTGCAGAAAGGGGCGAAGTAAAAGTCCTGACTGTAGCAATGTTTAAGGCTGATGACCTCTCGGGGGCTTCTCCAGGCGAGGCGCAATTGTGGATCGAAGGTGAGAAATTGGACCAGGTTATCGTGGTGCCAGGGAGCTATTCGCCTCTTTATTGCAATGCCGCAAGGGACCATTGTCTGGTCATCACAGGTATAGGTAAGACAAACGCCGCGACTACCATCATGGCTGTTGGGCTGAGTGACCAGGTGGACCTCGCGAGGGCGTACATCCTGGTTGCAGGTATCGCCGGGATACAGCCCAACGATGGCACTATCGGAACGGCAGCTTGGGCTGAGTGGGTTGTGGACGGCGACCTGGCTTGTGAAATTGACGCCTGCAAGATGCCCGCTAACTGGTCATTCCCTCACTTTCGCCTTGGGTGCGACGAACCCTGGTGCGCTGATGCATGGACGGCGGGCACCGAGCTGTACCACCTCAACCCGGCATTGGCCGAGTGGGCTTACCTGCTCTCCAAGGATGTGGAACTGGCAGACAGCGAGGAAGCCCACGTATACAGGTTGAATTATCCTGAAGGAACAGCAGTCAGACGGGCACCGTTTGTGACTAAAGGCGACATCCTCACTTCCGACACATACAGGCAAGGCAAGATGCTGTCGGATTGGGCCGAATGGTGGACGAAGCAGTTCACCGGTGGACAGGGGAACTACTGTATGACAGCCATGGAGGATACAGGAACTCTGACAGCACTGTCCCGGCTGGCAGCGGCAGGGCGTGTTGACTCGAATCGTGTGATGGTACTGCGAACGGCGAGCAACTTCGATCAGCCCTATCCCGGTCAGACAGCCAGGCAATCGTTACAGGCTGACAGTGGTGGGTACATGCTCGCAATTCAGAATGCCCACCGCGTAGGGTCCGTTGTGACACAGCATATTATCACGCACTGGGTCGAATGGAAGGACGGTGTTCCTCCATTGCCGTGAACGGTAAAAAAATGATGTTGCGTGAAATCACGCCTGAAGATGCGAGAAAGTGGAGATGAAATATATGAACAGAAGATACATATTCGTTTTCCTACTGGTGTTAGGACTTGTAGTGGTCTCGTGCGTCTATTATCAATTCAATGACAATCGTGAGACTGTAGACATACTCATTGTTAAAGGAACTGTTATTACTATGGATTCTAATGGAACTGTCCTTGAAGCAGGCACTGTTGTTATTAATGATGGGACGATTGTTGCTGTCGGAGCAAGTGAATCATTGAAGAGCAAGTTCAAGGCTAAGGAAACCATAAATGCTAACGGCAGGATAGTTATGCCAGGTTTGATAAATACACATACCCATGCTGCTATGGTTATCTTTCGTGGTTTTGCTGATGACCTCCCTACTCAAGAATGGCTAGAGAATTATATCTGGCCGGCAGAAGCAAAGTATATCAACGCTGAGACAGTGCGTTTGGGGACACTTCTTGCTATCGCCGAGATGCTTCGTTCGGGAACTACTACCTTTAACGATATGTACTTTTTTGAAGATGAGGTAGCTAAGGCAGCCAAAGAAGCTGGCATCCGAGCTGTGGTAGGTGAAGCTCTGCTTGACTTTCCTACTCCTAATAAGAAGACGCCCCAGGAAGGTTTGGAATACTCGGAGATGCTTATTCAAAAGTGGCGTGGTGATCCTTTAATCACCGTTGCAGTAGCACCCCACGCTCCTTATACCTGCTCACCAGAGATATTAAAAGCAGCAAAGAATATTTCTGATAAATACAATGTGCGCTTCCACATCCATTTATCCGAGACAGAAAAGGAAGTAAACAAGATACAGAAGAAATATGGTCTTACTCCTGTCGGGTATATGGACAGCTTAGGCGTCTTAGGTGATAATGTTATCGCTGCACATTGTGTTCATTTGACAGAAGAAGATATTCAATTGATCGCCCATCGGAAGGTGGGTGTGGCCCACGATCCAGAAAGCAACATGAAGCTGGCAAGCGGAGTAGCACCGATACCAGATTTACTGGATGCTGGGGTCAAGATAGGTTTAGGTACCGATGGAGCGGCAAGCAATAATGATTTAAATATGTTTGAGGAGATGGACACAACTGCCAAGTTACATAAGGTCTTCAGGCAGGATCCTACTGTGATTGATGCGCAGACTGTGGTAGAGATGGCAACGATTGGTGGAGCGAGGGTATTAGGGTTAGATGACCAAATCGGTTCCATAGAGGAAGGAAAAAGAGCGGATATAATTGTCATTGACCTAAATAAACCTCATACGATTCCCCTTTATAACCCTTATTCTCACATTGTGTATGTCATAGATGGAGCAGATGTAGAAACGGTAATTATTGATGGTAAAATAGTAATGCGAAATCAGAAGATTCTTACTATTAATGAAGCAGAGATTATACGAGATATACGTGCGTTAGCTGTGCGAATCAAAGAGGAGAATTAGCAATACCTCATTCAAAATCTTGTTCATGTTTAACCTGAATGTTCATTACTGAAGAAATATTACTTTTTCGTGCATATTCCAGTGCGCTTGCTATTTCTGACGTTCTGCTTTCCTAAATAATAGACTTGTTGCGGAATTAAATTAATATTTTAGGGGCTAATATGTTGCTTCCGTCCGTCCAGTTCAACGGCACATTAGATGATAATTCCATAGCCCACATGAAAGTAACATAGCGTGATCATTAAAAGTCTCCTAAATTTTTTGTTGCGAAACTTCGGTAGTGTCCTATAAACTGTGACCTTTATATGCACCTGGTCTGATAATATATCCTATGATAGGACCAAATTCAAAAGACCAGATATGTTTGAACCCGGATTGTCTGGATTACCGAAAGAGAAACGCTGGCAACATCATC
>CBDAFQ010000186.1:0-2885 GCA_965195275.1 uncultured ANME-1 euryarchaeote
CTTTTGCTCTTTAGTGAGAACAGAAATTTTGTCATATCTTTCTCCTCCAAAATCAAGCGTAGTTTTTCGTATTCTACCCAGTTCATCCAGACTATCTTCAACACCCGCCCAGCCCGTAACGCCTAAATGATGCTTATACAGTGCCAGAGCCAAATATGCAAGATAGCAGATAAAAATATAAACGTCTATATTTCCTTCCCCAAAATGCCTTACCAGCTGCAGATCTAACCAGTTTTTGAAGCAATCGAAGATCTTTTCAATGACATCTTTACCAAAATACGTAGAAATGATCTCTGATGCACTCTTCTCAAAATAAGTTGTTCTACCGTCCTCACATCTGTTATATTTCCCTCATACGTTCTGAAAAGGACAGGTAAACCTTTGTTCTTTTTCGGAAGAATTATCTGCTTTTCTCCATTTATTGTCACTTCTATACCTAAATAGCGGGTGTTACGGTGTTTTACTTTGCCTGTACTATCCCTGTAGTTCTCCCGCTCATACTCATATACCCGCGACCCTCGCCTTATTCTTGTTTTTGCCATGTAGCCTATAAAACTCATAATGTCAGGTTATAACTTATTTAATCTTGTTCTTCCCTATACGGGAACATAAATTAGAATAGAGATTATTTATTTTTTGCATGTCCGCGATATTTAGAATCGTCTTTAAATCCATCCTATCGAAAGCGGGATAATCGAGTAAACAGCCAAAATTCTTAGCTAGATGATAATTGTAAAGACCGTATGCGTAAATCAAAAAATAGGTGAACAGATTGTTGAGCCGCCTTGCAGATGTATATACACGTTGATTCTTATCGTATTTGCTGAAAATGTCACCCTCTTTGAACGTCTTCACTGATATATCGAAGTCTTCTAAGAGCGAGATATTCCGGTGACCTCCTATTAGCTGATACCCCTCTCTTCTAATCGCCATATTAGAGCCTATTAGCCAGTAAAAATCGAAAAGGTGGAACAAGATATATATCTTTCTCCATAATCTCAGAAGATTCGATTTGTAATTGCCGTCATAAAACAGAATAGGCCCTGTACTCACGTCATACTCCTCTAAATTTTCTGATATTATTCTCAACCAGCACTTATCGTGAATCGTATCGGCGTCGGTAAATACTAAGATGTCGCCTTTTGATGCCACCACGCCATCTCTCCTCGCACCACCAATTCCTTCGCTTTTCTGGAGAATAACCTTATCCGCATGGATGTGAGCTATCTCCCTCGTCATATCCGTAGAATCTCCATCCACAACGATTATCTCATACTCGCTCCTATCCAAATCCTGCTCTTCCAGCGATTTGAGACAATCTTCGATTTTTTCTTCCTCATTCAGCGCAGGAATAATTATTGATAACACCTTTGATTTCACCCCTACATGTATAGAGTGGATATACAATTAAATATGCAAACACACAGCCATAAAACATCATCCCAATATCGGAACAATGAGCAATTAGCTCTAAATTTGCAATGGACAGCAGAACAAAAAAGACAAGCATAGCCCAACCACTCTTCAGACCCACTCTAACAACGGTAGTACTCGAATTCCCAAAATCTTCAACATAATCATTTATTTGATGCGTGAGTAACGCTTCGCAACCGATTATCATAAACAGAGAGGCAATCAACAGTGTAAGCATATTTAAATTACCTCCGGCCAGCGTAAACCCTGCTAAAAAGGGGAACAAGCCAAACATCATACCATGAGTTATTATATCAATAATAAACCTTTCTTTGAGCCTTATGTATTTTACTGAATATAGCGTGAGGAAAAGAATACTCAACAGCGTGAACAAAAGACCTGCTAAGGTTAAAAAATAGGAAAGTGCGATTGGGATTACGAACAGCACAGTCATGAGCGCAAAAGTTCCTTTTTTCGTTACTTTGCCCGCGGAAAGAGGATTTTTACCCATGCTGACTTTGTTCGTATTCCGTTTGTCTATTTCAACGTCGAAATAGTTGTTTATGATGAATCCATAGCCTATCACAGAGAAGAAGATTGTGCCGACTAAAATAAGAACAAAAGGCGTAGCATCTGCTAAAATCGATCCTATAAGCGGGATAAGGGTATAGAACTTTATCCATTCTTTGACCCTCAGCATCTTGAAGTATTCTTTTATGTTCATTTTATCCTCTCCATCGCTGCCTCCAAAAACTTTTTATAGTATTTATATGTTATAAATAATTCATATATATGTATAAATATATTCATGGTATACGGTTGAAATGAAAAGCTCAACTGCGATTATTGCCACCGCCAGGACTATTGGGGATTCCGAATATTTGTAATTGGTTGATTTCTAAATCTTTCCATGCCGCAAAATCGAAAATAACAGCCAAAAACCTATTAGCCCTGCTCCAAGGAAACCGATGATACCAATAACCGGTATTTCGTGCCATTTTGGTGGAACGCCAGAAAGAACAATAAGGGCAGAACCTATCACAAGAGAAGCCAAAACAATTGCAAACACAGAACGATTGTTATTCTGGTCGAGGGTTTTAAGCATCGGGTCAAGACCTTTATGCTCAATTTTGATCTTTGCCTCTCCTTGTTTTACCAGTGTTAATATATCTCGTGCTTCCGAGGGCAGGTCACGCATTAGCAAGCCGGTTTCGAGAGCGGAGAGATAGAAATCTTCGATTAACTTTCGGGGGCTCGCACGTCCCAGGATTAACTTTTCGGCGAACGGTTCGGCGTGTTTCACAGCATTAAATTCGCGGTCCAGTTCTCTGCCCACACTTTCAATGGTCACCAGTGCTTTTGCGAGCAGGTAGAAATCCCGAGGTCCTTTCAGACGATGCTCATCAACCACTCTTGCAATGCGGTGTAGAAGACTTCCTATTTCGAGTTCTTTAAGTGGACGATAGGCATAG